>WTHD01000071.1 GCA_011523265.1 Candidatus Binatota bacterium | reverse complement strand
ACCACCCTACGGGATCTGATTGGTGTTTTTTCGCGTACCCGGCTCGGCATGGGACCAGATTCAGGCCCCATGCATATTGCCGCAGCAGTTGGCACGCCCGTGATTTCTCTGTGGGGCGCCACAAGCCCTATCCGCTCGGCACCATGGGGCTCGGAAGATCTTGTTCTGTCCGGCTCAGCGGCGTGCAGTCCGTGTTATACGCGAGACTGTAAAATTCAGCGTGCCTGTATGCAGCGCATTACCCCAGAGCAGGTCCTTGATAAGGCGCGGCACGTCCTCAATCGTGTCCAGACGACATAAGCATGGCCCAGGAATCAGGGTCCAACCGGCATATCCGTATGAATCGTCCGAATATCCTTTTTCTCTTAATTGACTGTTTACGTGCCGATGCTGTTGTCGGCGAGGACCGGGGCGCACAGACGCCGACCCTAGACCGCCTCGTTCGTTCCGGTGCGGCCTGTACGCAGGCCATTGCCTCGGCTTCGTCAACAACGCCCTGTGTGGCCGGCCTGCTGACCGGCAGCTACTCCTTCGTACACGGCATTCGTTCGATTTTCGGGCTGAAACTAAACCCGGCCGTTCCATCCTTGGCCGACGCCTTCCGGGCATATGGCTACCATACCTGGGCGGAAGTGAGTGGCCCCCTCTTTCCTGAGACCGGTCTGGACCGCGGGTTTGACGTCTACCGCTGTCGAGAGGGGTCAGCCTACCTGTCCACAAATTGGGGTACAGATTTTCGGCGGCGCCTGCAAAGCCTACCGGTGCAGCAGCCGTGGTTCGGCTTTTTACACTTATGGGAACTGCATCATCGGCGGCATATCCTGCCGGCCTTCCGAGGCCAGACCTACGGCCGGAATCGCTACGAGCGCGCATTATCATGTCTGGACGCCGAGTTGGGCAGACTCCTCACCGTGCTGTCTGAGAATACTCTCGTCGTAGTTCACGGCGACCATGGCGAACATGTCGTCCAGACAGACCTCCAATACCGCTGGTATCGCCTGGTACGCGATCTGTCCGGACGGAAAACGATCAAGCGAGAAGGGCACGAGATGGACGTCTCCGAGGATCTCGTCCGTGTGCCGCTGGTCTTTTCGATGTTGGGAGCTGGGACAGACTCTCTCCGCCTGCCAGCGGGCAAACTCGTCCCTCAGCTCGTCCGCCAGATCGACGCCCTGCCAACCCTGCTGGATCTCGTCGGGGCTCCGGTTCCGCATGGGATTCATGGGACGAGTATCAAGCCGGCCCTGCTGGATGATACCCCGCTCGGCCTGGAGGCTTATATAGAAGCGTTTTTGCGCGTCCGTTCAGATCCGCGCGATCAGCGGGTCGGTTGGCGTACGTCCGAGTGGAAATACATCCATGCCCCCAATAATCCGCGTATTCCCGCAGAGCTGTACCACCTTCCGAACGATCCTTCGGAACGGTACAACTTGGTCCACCAACGCCAAGATATGGCTGAGCTGCTTCAGCGCCGGATTGAGGACATACGACACGGATCGCGTGTCGCAACGCCAGAGTTCGTTATGTCAGAGACGGAAAAGGCCGATCTTGAAAAGCGTCTGACTGATCTCGGCTATATGTAGGAAAGCCCGTTGTTGTGAGCGTTACGAGTTCCGTTAGTACGACCGTGCCCGCCATTGTCCATTCACATCTGGATGCTGCGCGAGTCACAGACCTCGTTTCTTCGCAGCCAACCCACTGGCGGTGCACCCGCATTCTCAAACAGGACACAGGCACGACAGTAACGCTGATGTCCGATTCGACCCAGTCCGTCGTGCTCAAGCGCCACCAACTGACTCACTGGCGTCGCCGGGCGGATGCATTGATCCACGGCTCCCCGGCTCGCCGGGCGTGGCGTGGAGCGCAATTGTTACAGACGCATGGCTTTCCCGTTCCTCAACCATTGGCCGTTGTGGAGAAGCGGAGAGCCGGCCTGGTGCAGGAGAGTGTCTATATCAGCCAAGCACTGTCGTATCCTTCACTTTCGGACTATTGGCGGGAGTCTGCACCGCGCTGGTCTGTGGCACAGCGTCGCCTTTTTCTTCGCGAACTGGCCTTCTTCGTGCGATCTTTTCACGCGGCCGGTCTGTATAGCGGAGATCTGAGAGACGCGAACCTGCTGGTGGAAGAATGCGAAGCGCAGCATGGACCGAGGTGGCGATTTTGTCTCGTTGATCTTGATCGTCTCAAACACTGTCCGAGCCTGACACTGCGGCGGCGCGTTAAAAATCTGGTGCAGCTCGACCGGACTCTAGGCCGTCGAGCCCGGCAGACTGAGCGCCTGTTCTTTTTGTATGCCTATCTCGGTCCTCCTCTGCCGCCATCCAAGCAGCGCCGCTCCCTGCTCAAAACGTTGCTGTCCGTGCGTCGCCGGAAAGACCGCGAGTACGCCAGACGAAAACGGCGTCGCGCGCCATCTGTAGCCAGCGCGCAGACACCCGGTGCGGTCCACGCTCTCGGCCCATCTCCTGGCGTCGTTCCTCGGCGTCCTATCTCGTGCTGTATTGTCTGCTTTAATGAGGAGCAAGCTATTCGGCGCTGTCTTGAAAGCGTCAAGTGGTGCGATGAGATCGTCGTGGTTGACTCCTTTTCCACCGATAAGACTATAGAGATTTGTCAAGAGTATTCAGCCCGTATCATTCAGCGTGCGTGGCCGGGCTATGTTGAGCAAAAACGTTTTGCTCTCTCTCAGGCAAGCCATGAGTGGATCCTTAATATTGATGCAGATGAAGAAGTCAGCCCGCTCCTTCAGAACGAGATTCAGGTTGTGCTGCAACAGGATGACCCCGCAGTCGACGGATTCTATATCCCACGCCTCGTCCACTATTTAGGGCGTTGGTGGTGGCACGGCTGGTACCCCAGCTATCGGCTCCGGCTCTTCCGGAAACACAAGGTCAGGTGGGGAGGGGTCGATCCTCATGAAAAAGTGCTCCTGCATGGCCGCTCCGAGCACCTGAGCGGGAACCTCCATCACTATACCTACACCGATATCAGTGCCCATCTTCGCACCGTGAACAGCCTGACAGATATTTCGTCCCGCGAGCTGAGGCTGCGGAAGCGCCGGAAGTATCTGAGCGACGTGTTGTTGCGCCCGTTGTGGCGCTTTCTGAGCTTTTATTTTTTCCGAGGATGTATCAGAGATGGGCTTCCCGGCCTTTTTGTTGCTGCGACCTCGGCATTCTACGTTTTCCTGAAATATGCCAAGCTGTGGGAGCAGGCGTCAGATTCTGCACAGAGCTCGTCCCGAAACACTTCTCATGACACGCCGGTTACGGATCCTGCACGTTGACCCAGAACGGCATTGGGGAGGCGGAGAAGCCCAGGTGTTGGGTCTGACCCGCTACCTTCACCGAGCTGGCCATATCTCCCATGTTGCAACTCCGCTGCACGGCATCTTGGCTCAGCGCCTCCAGCACGACAACCTCGCCGTTCAGCCTCTCTCGGTCCGTAATCATCTTGATGGTCTGGCAGGATGGCGTCTGCGTCGTCTCGTCCGTCGGGAACGCTACGACCTCGTGCATTTCCATACGGCCAGAGCACATGCACTCAGTCCGTGGCTCCATGCCCTGCCAGTCCGCCGCCTTGTCACGCGTCGGATGGATTACCCAATCAAGGCGGGCTGGTTGAGTCGGTTTCTGTATGGCAGGCAGGTTGACATGATCGTCGCAATCTCCTCAGGCGTGGCGGCCGCACTGGGAACCGCACATATTTCCGATAGGACTATCCGCATTATCCCGAGTGGTATTGATACCGAGCAGTTTCTGCCCACGGCCTCCCAACGCATGGCTATTCGACACCAATACGGACTCGGCGAGGATACCACAGTTATTCTCATGGCCGGTACGCTGACGAAGCGCAAATCTCCCCACACACTAATCGAAGCAGCAGCCAAACTCCACTCCGACTGTCAGCAGGGTCAGCACGCTGGGCAGACCGGCCAGGCGCTATCCCTCCGTTACCTCATCTGTGGAGATGGGCCACTCCGGCCGGAATTAGAGGCCCGTGTGCGTGCGCTTGGCCTAGCTTCCGTGTTTCACTTTGCCGGATTTTGTCGAGACGTATCTGCGCATTTAGCCGCTGCAGACATTTTTGTTCACACTCCCGTTTGGGAAGGTTTGGGCGTCGCCGTTATTGAAGCGCTGGCGGCGGGTCTCCCAGTGGTGGCAAGCCGGGTTGGCGGTATTCCCGAGCTTATCACCGATAGAGAAACAGGTCTCCTCATACCAGCTCAAGACCCCTCAGCCTTGTGCAATGCGCTCCTCCAATGCCTGCGCTCCCCTGACTGGGCAAAGACTTTGGGCGCCCATGGACAAGCCAAGGTCCGTACGCATTTTGATATCGAGACAACAGCACGTGCTAATGAAGCCCTCTATTACGAACTCTTGGCGGCAGCGCCGTGAGCGACAGAAAGGATCGCTATGAAGCCTCCGTCTTCTCGCCGCCATCAGTCGTTCGGTAACCTCGCCGCCCTCCTCCCGCGATTCTCGCGCGTTCGGGTACTGGTCATTGGCGACCTCATGCTCGATCGTTACATTTGGGGCCAAGTCAACCGTATCTCCCCTGAAGCACCTGTTCCTGTCGTGCGTGTCACGCGTGAGAGCCTGCACGCCGGAGGAGCCGGAAATGTGGTGACCAATATCCGTGCCTTGGGCGGCAGTGTGACAGTCTGTGGCGTTGTAGGCAAGGATCAGGCGGGCCGACTCCTGCGGAGAGAATTACTGAGACAGGGCGCAAACGTCGGGGGTATGGTGACCAGCAGTCCGTATGAGACCATTAGCAAGACCCGTATCATTGCCCACAGCCAGCAAGTCGTCCGACTTGATCGTGACCCGACCGATAGACCGAGTGCGCGCGTACGAGCGCGACTGCGGACCTTTATCCAGCGCCATATCCACGACTTTGATGTCTGTGTGGTGTCGGACTACGGCAAAGGGCTGATTGAGGCCGACCTGCTCGGCCTGCTGGCCAGGCTGCGAACGCAACTGGACTTTGTCTACGTGATCGATCCGAAACGCCAAAATTTTGTTCATTATCGTGGCGCGAGTCTTATGAAGCCGAACAAAGAAGAAGCAGGACAAGCTACTCAGGTCGACATTGTGAATGACGCAACCTTGCAACAGGCCGGCATTCAGCTTCTCGATCTATGGGACGCGGAGGCCGTGCTTGTTTCTCGCGGTGAAGAAGGCATGAGCTTATTTCAACCGGATCGTCGCGCGGCCCATTTCTCAACCACCGCCCGTGAGGTCTTTGATGTCACAGGGGCAGGTGACACTGTCGTTGCCGTGTGCGCGCTCGCCCTCGGAACCGGTGCTGGACTCGAGGCCACTACCATTCTCGCCAACCACGCGGCTGGAATTGTAGTCGGCAAAGTCGGTACGGCAACTGTTAATAGGGAAGAATTGAAAACCGCATTAAGGACACCCCTGTCATGAAAAGTATGACCGGATTTGGAAACGGGAGCCTCGCCTTTTCGGGCGGACGTGCAACAGTCGATATCCGTGCGGTTAATCACCGTTTTCTCGAAGTCAAACTCCATCTGCCCCGCGGCTTTCTCGCGATTGAAGACGAATTGCGGGCAATGGTTGCCACGCAGATAAAGCGCGGGCGGATTGAAGTTTTCCTCACACTCTCAGGGCAGACGGCGCGCTCATACACAGTTGTTCCCAATATTGAGCTTGCGCGAGCGTACATAAAAGCTGCCAGGCAACTCAAGAGTACGCTCGACCTCGGAGGAGACCTGACCCTCCATTTTTTTCTGTCCCGGCCAGAAGTGTTCCAGATCGCCGAAGCATATCGGCCCTGCAATACCGAGATTGAGGCGTCAAAGAAGACGCTGCAACGTGCACTCACCGCGCTGGAGCGACACCGGCGGCGCGAAGGAAAATTTCTGCAACGCGATCTCCGCGGACGAATTGCGACCCTCGAAAAAATACGTCGGAGTGTCGGACGGCGCAGTACACACACCAAACAGGCCACGCGACAGAAATTGGCAGACAAGGTCACCACGCTTTTGCCCCATCTCGACTCTGATCGCCGGCGCGTTCTGCAGGATGTGGCAAGTCTGGCCCAAAAGAGCGATATCACTGAGGAATGCGTCCGACTTCAAAGTCACCTCGGTGCGTTCTCCGCTCTCCTCCGACTAGCTGAGCCGGTTGGAAAACGAATGGACTTTCTCCTGCAAGAGATGCAACGGGAGATCAACACGATCGGTGCAAAGGCCGATGATGCGTCTATCCGCCATCTCGTCGTCCAGGCCAAGGAGGAGGTGGAAAAAATTCGCGAACAAGTGCAAAATATAGAATAACGTATGTTGGACGACGCTGATCAATACTTGCGCTTCTCTCGGCGTGGAATTCTTCTGATCTTGTCAGCCCCCTCTGGGACTGGGAAAACCACCCTGGCGCATGAGCTGATTGCGAAAACATCGAATCTAAACTGGTCAATTTCTCATACCACTCGACCTCGCCGGGCGAGGGAAATAGACGGCAAAGACTATCACTTTGTGAGTGAGGAGACTTTTCTTTCGCTTCGGGATCAGGAGGCTTTTGCCGAATGGGCTCGGGTCCACAGAGCCTACTACGGTACGACGCGCACGACTATCGAGAGTACGCTCAACACGGGCCAGGACCTCCTATTGGACATTGATGTCCAGGGGGCTGAGCAGCTCAAGCTGTGTTATCCAGAGGCCGTACTCGTTTTTATCCTGCCGCCTTCGTGGCAAAAACTGGAAGATCGCTTGCGCGCGCGCGGGACGGATGAGGAAGAGGCCGTTACGCAACGCATTCGGCGTGCGCAGGAAGAGACTCGGGCGTTAGCCCGTTATGACTATTGCGTCATCAACGACCAACTCGAGGCCAGCGTCGCGGTGTTACACGCCATTCTCTGTGCAGAAAGAACTCGCGTCTCACGCCTGGACCTCTCTCCCCTGTATAGCGATTCTGCTCACTCGACGTGTGATGCACCACCCATAGGGACCGAATGAACCAGCACCACGACTTGAATCAAATTATTACGAAAGTCCAGTCCTATCATCCTGAGGCGAAGGTCGGCCTGATCACGGATGCGTACGCGTTTTCGGAACGTATGCATCAGGGCCAGAAGCGCCACTCTGGCGAGCCCTATTTTATCCATCCGGTGGGAGTGGCTGCAATTATTACCGATATGAAGCTCGATGTGCCGAGCGTCGTCACCAGCCTGCTGCACGATACGGTAGAGGATACTTTAACTACTCTCGATCAGATCGAACAGCATTTTGGCAATGAGATCGCCGCCCTGGTCGATGGGGTGACAAAGATCAGCAAAATTCACTTCACCACTCGTGAAGAGCGTCAGGCCGAAAATTTTCGGAAAATGATTTTTGCCATGGCGCAGGATATCCGCGTTATTCTGGTGAAGCTCGCCGACCGTACCCATAATATGCGAACGCTCTCCTACCTCAGTGAGGATAAACAGCGGGAGATTTCGTCGGAGACGCTCGAAATTTATGCTCCGCTGGCCCATCGTTTAGGTATCTATTGGATGAAGAGCGAACTCGAGGATAACGCGCTACGCTATCTACACCCGAAGGTCTACTCCGAGCTGAAGCGAAGCATTATCAAGAAGAAGAGTGAGCGGAAGCAATATATTACCGAAGTTATTGACATCCTCAAAAAGACGTTGACCGAGACCGACATTACAGCCCAAGTTTCCGGCCGTCCAAAACACTTCTATTCGATCTATCAAAAAATGCGGTCTCAGAATCTGGTCTTCAGCCAGGTTTATGACTTGGTCGGCTTCCGCATTATCGTGCAATCCATGCGCGAATGTTATCAGGCGTTGGGCATAGTCCACAGTCACTGGCGTCCCGTTCCTGGCCGCTTTAAGGATTATATTGCCCTGCCCAAGGCGAATATGTATCAGTCGCTTCATACCACCGTCATTGGACCGCATGGCGAACGGATGGAGGTTCAGATTCGAACCCGCGAGATGCACCGGGTCGCAGAGGAAGGCATCGCCGCCCATTGGACCTATAAAGACGGCCAAGGACAAGAGGAAGCACAACGTTTCGCCTGGCTGCGCCAACTGGTTGAGTTACAACAGCACGTCCAGGACCCTCAAGAATTTCTCCATACCATCAAGGAAGATCTCTTTACCGAAGAAGTGTACGCCTTCACCCCGCAAGGCGACCTCAACAGCTTTCCGCGTGGCGCGTCGGTTATCGATTTTGCCTACCGTATTCACTCAGAAGTCGGGAATCATTGCACCGGTGCCCGGGTGAACGGACGTCAGGTTCCATTGCGGTATCAGGTCCAAAACGGCGATGTCGTCGAAATCATCACAACCAAAAACCAATCGCCCAGCAAAGACTGGTTGAAAATTGTCAAAACCCCGAAGGCCAAAGCCCGGATTCGACACTGGCTCAAAGAAGAACAGCGAGAACGCAGCGTTGCCCTGGGGCAAGAGCTCCTTGAGCGTGAGTTAGGCCGCAATCACAGCTCACTGACGGCGCTGCGTAAACAACGCAAAATCGGGCCAACACTAGAGGCGCTGGGATTTAACAATGAAGAAACGCTTTTTGCGGCCCTGGGTTACGGGCAAGTGACAGCGGGACAGGTGCTCAGCCACCTCCTTCCTCAATTCACCGAAACGCTCGATCGGACGGCGCAGACCACCGAGCTTGAAAAAATCCGCCAGAAACCTCCATCAGAGGATTCAAGTGGGGTGAAGGTCGGTGGGATCGGGAACGTCCTGATTCGGTTCGGACGCTGTTGCAACCCCCTCCCTGGGGAACGCATTGTGGGCGTTATCACGCGAGGCAAGGGAGTCACCGTTCATACGATTGCCTGCCAGCGCCTGCTGGAAAGTGATCCTCAACGACATGTTGCCGTCAGTTGGGACCCCACCGCAGATTATACGCGTCTTGTGAAAATCGAAGTCCTGTCAGAAGACCGCCCCGGCCTTCTGACCAATATGAGTAAAGCGATCAGCACCGTCGGACTCAATATCTCCAATGCTAATGTCCGGACTCTGTCGGACAAACGCGCCCTCAATGTATTTGAAGTCCTCATCCCAAGCGCCGATGATCTTCAGCGTGTCATGCGCAACTTGGAGCGAGTGAGGGGAGTGGTCAAAGTGTCACGCGTGCCCTCCTAAGGAGCGTCACACTGGCCCGCTTACCTAGAGCAGTTTCCGCCGTGGTGTAGCGAGGGGCTCTCCAGAGTTTCGTAGGGTGCATCTCATGCACCAACTTTATCCGGGGCGCAGGGCGCACCCTACTTCTCGGGAAACGCGCGGAGGCCGGTGGACGCTACACGAATGTGAATTTTGCTCCAGGGAAGTGGGGCTAAAAAAGGGGGGGACGGCAGGCGAATAGGTTAGAGAGACGGAGAGGAAAGGTGTAGGCCTTTACGCCGCCTTCACAATTTTTCCAGAACGGATACAGCGCGTACAGACGCGTAGGCGTTTCACCGAACCGGCGACTCTTGCCCGCACTCGTTACAGGTTCGGTAATCAGCGACGCTTCGTCTTGTTATTTGCGTGACTCACATTAGCCCACCGCGGGGCCTTTTCCACAAATTTCACATCTCTGGGCCACAGCCATCCTCCTGGAAGCATCTGCGTACACCATAGGCGTGACACTCGTGCAACACAGGGGAACCGAACTACTATTCCTGATAGGCAACAAGAATACGCTCAATCAGATTGGTCGTTGAAAAGCCGTCTTGATGACGGACAGCAACGACTCGTCCACCGGCGTGTTCAACAACTTCTTTGCCCACAATAGCTTCGGGGCTCCAATCCCCCCCTTTGACGAGAATGTGTGGTTGAAGCCGACGAATCAAGGCAAGCGGCGTATCTTCTTCAAACAGGGTGATATAGTCAACGACCTCAAGGGCCGCCAGCAGGGCCAAACGACTGGCTTGATCAAGAATTGGCCGCTTGTCTCCTTTCAGCCGTTTGACCGAAGCATCGGTGTTCATACCGACCACAAGGATATCGCCAAACGTCTTTGCCTGAGCCAGCATATAGACATGACCGCTATGTATCAGGTCGAAACAGCCGTTGGTAAAGACGATGCGCTTACCCTGACGGCGAAGTCGAGCCAGCTGCTCCGCCAGCTGTCCTTCAGAAAAAATCTTTTGCATAGCGGTCTAATACGGCTGTCTCGATCAGACTGTCCCAGAACAAACGGTCACAGACTTGTCTCAAAACGCGCTCTTGCCAGCTGACGTAATACCAACCAAAGACAAGGAAAACCGAAACTCAACCTCATCGGGATTCACTTTCTCAACAACTCCGAAATCAAACGTCCAACATTTCTGCGGAGAGAGGACACGAAAGAAATAGCGCGACCCGATAAATACTTTATCATTCAGATCATAGCGCGTGAAATAGGCGACCGTCAGGTATTCATTCAGACGGAGGATAACACGGGAATTGAGCTCTTTCAGAAGCCGGTCAGCAATGGTCCGGTACGAAACCCCAATACTCGTCCGTCGCTGCAGATGGCGCAGTAATGGACTCGTCTCTGGGAACGGGCGCGGGTCCTGGAGGTATCCACCTATGCGGGCGGCAATCATGTCTCCTTGATCGACATCATATGTCGTCTCCGCCGCAAGGGTAAAGAGCGAGAATGGACGAACATGCGCACTGATATCCACATCAGAAAAATGCTGGTCCGTCTCACTCAGGCCAAACCGTTCGCCTTCTTCTCGCAGACGGCGGGTCGGGTCGTAAGCCTGGGTCACCGATACACGGAGCAGTTCACGGACGCGAGCTTGCCGATTGGAAGCGCCGGGGAGTGGATCAAATTTTCCAAGGAGCCTGTTTGAAACACCATATACAAAGAGGCTGCGCCGGTTAATCCGGTCGAGCGCATCATAGAGCGGCAGATCATCTTGACCAACCCGAGGGACGTAGGAGAACGAGACATGCGGCTCGATCACGTGTTGGAGTTTACTCACCCGTCCCCAACCAACATCGAAAACCCGGGAGAGGCGTGTTCCGAACTCAGCCTGTAGCTGGACCGTCTCCCTAGTCTGCGTCTTCTTCAGGCGTCCGGAGCCAGACACGACCGGTCGCCCCCGAGCGCGGGAACTCATATGGTAGACCGTCTCCCGCCCAGTCGCCGTCACCGAACCATAGACATATCTGCCGAGGGAGAAAGGGAGCGATACCCAGGGAGCGAGATCAAAGCGCTGACCATAGTAGCCACGACTCCGAAAGAAATGGCTGCCCTGTATGGCCACCCCGGCTTCAAGACGGTCGTTCCAGAAACGGCGATGGCCCTGAAAATTGACCTGGGGCAGAACCTGAAAGGCATCATCCTGATCGTTTCGCAAATCTTGATAATAGCGCGCCTCGGAACGGAACTGAGCGTTCTTCCAGGTTTTCAGACCGCCGACTCGGGAAGCGGTAAACCGCCGTGAACGGAGCTGGTGATCTTCAAGCCCTGGATGAAAGGAGACGTTGAATTCGCGCAAGAAGAAGTCGTCACTCACAAAAAAGAAATCACTATACACCTCCACATTAGCGGCCATACGCTGCCGATGTGCTCCTGTGACACTCCAACGATCAACAGGTGAGGTCGTTGAGGCCGGTCCCCGAATCTGTTCATTAAAATAGGAGGCGGAGAAATCGCCCTCCACCCGCTCACTGGGTGCATAGCGGTATTCTCCCAGGAGCCCAACCCGAGCAGAGGTTTCAATATCCGCTGTGAACGTAAAGTCCTGACTCTTACTGATTGCCCAATAGAAGGGTTGTTCCCACTGGAAACCACGCTTACTCGAAAAGCCAGACCGGGGCGCGAGCGCACCACTTTGGCGGTCCTTGCGGACAGGAACCGCACCATAGGGGATATACAGGAGCGGGATGTCTCGAGCCCGCAGGAGCCCGCCACGAAGCTTACCGGTTCCAGCCAGGGTGAGATCAAACTCGGAGGCGTCCAGCCTCCAATCTGGCTGCTCGTCGGCCTCACACTCACATGTTGTTATCGTTCCGTCTTCAATATGGTAAGTCTGACCGTAAGATTTTTGGAGCCTCCTGCCGGTAATCGTATATTGACGCTGGGGCATGTGAATGACGCCATCTTCAATTTCACCTGTTTCATCCGTGAGTTCCAGGCGCAACGCCTCAGCCTGAATATTCCCTTGAGGGTCTTGCAGTACGACATTTCCGCGGGCCTGAAGTTCATTCCTGGTCCGGCTGACACTCACCCTATCTGCGGTGAGCGTCGTTTGGCCCTGGGTGACAACGACGTTCCCTTGCGCCGACACCGTCTCCCCGTCCTCTTCATAGCTTAGCGTGTCAGCATTGACCTCAACCGCTTCTTGTGCAGGGACGGCCTCTACCTCGATAAACCAGGAAAGCGTGAGCAAGAGAAAAAAATAAAGAATTCTTTGCATGACCACCTATACTCTCTCAGGCCAGCGGCCGTTGGGTCTGGGAGATCGTGGGGGCAACACAGGCTTCGGGAAAGAGCGGTAGCACTTCTCCAACCAAGAACAACGAGCCACACACCACAAGAGCCTCTTGAGGACCGATTTGATGGAGCAGTTGGCGGCAAGCTTCCGCGGCCCCCTCAATGGTGCGCACAGAACAGTTGGTAGAAAAAGCACGTTGCACCGTATACGGGTCTTCTGCTCGTGGTTGCGCGACCGCTGTGACAACGACCGCGGCGGCGACCTGTTCCAAGGCGGCTACCATCGGACGCCACTCCTTATCCCGCATGACCCCAAAAAGAAAAATAGGCCGCCGATTCGGAGCGAGGTCAGGGAGTTCGGCCAATAGTGCGTGAAGAGCCTGGATATTATGCGCCCCGTCAAGGATGACAAGGGGTTGCGTTGACACAACATCCAACCTACCCGGCCAATATACCGATCGTAATCCCGCACGAATTTGAACCTCTGTCACCGGGAAGGCATCTTGGAGATATTCCAGGCTCGCCAAAGCAACCGCGGTATTGTGTACTTGAAATTTCCCGTTCAGAGAAGGCTGAAGATTCTTATATTTATACTGCTTTCCATCGTAGCAATACCGGCCGAAGGCGTCTTTCTCAAGCGTAAAATCCTGGCCATATGACAAAATCGCGTTCCCTTGATCTCGAGCCTTCCGATATAAAACCTCACGGCTCTCCTGATCGAGCTTCCCAAGCACGACCGGTACCGCGGGCTTAATAATCCCGCCCTTTTCACGCGCAATATCAGTCAGAGTGGACCCTAGATATTGCTGGTGGTCAAGTCCGATACTGGTGATGACGGACACCAGGGGGGTGAGAACATTGGTGGCATCGAGCCTCCCACCCAAACCAACCTCCACAATGGCAATATCCACGCAGGCTTGGGCAAAGATACGAAAAGCCAGCACCGTCATCATCTCGAACGGAGTCAACCGAATGTCCGCCGGTTCGAGGTCGGACTTGATTGCCGCCACGGTATCTACCACTTCGCGTGGAGAGACCCACCGTGTGCCAATCCGAATCCGCTCACAAAAATCGGTCAGATGTGGAGACGTAAACAAGCCCGCCTTGTATCCTGCAGCGCTGAGGATGGCATGCAATATAGCCGCGGTAGAGCCTTTCCCATTCGTGCCGGCTATATGAACGCTGGGGAATCGGCGCTGCGGGTCATTACCTAAACGAAGCGCGAGCGTGGTCCGCTCAAGCTTGAGGTCCATACGCTCGACTTCGAGTCCGTACAACCACGCCAATGTATCTGAGTAGTCGGACATCCTGCCGTTCTGAATAGCAGATTACAGGATGGGGCGTTATGGGGGAGAGTGAGACGCTTTGGGGGTTGAGTCAGGGGTGGGTACAGGATTGCATAAGAGACTAAGCAACTGGCTTAACATCCCACGCAAATCCTTGCGCTCAACAACAAGGTCTACCATACCATGTTCCAATAAAAATTCCGCTCGTTGAAAACCCGGAGGAAGCTTTTCCCGGATGGTCTGTTCGATCACGCGTTGTCCGGCAAAGCCAATCAAGGCTCCCGGCTCAGCAATATTGATATCACCCAACATACCCAGCGAGGCGGCAACGCCACCTGTCGTGGGATCAGTCAGAACAGAGATATAAGGCAACCCAGCTTCTCGCAAACGACCAAGCGCCATAGTAATCTTTGCCATCTGCATCAGCGAGAGGACCCCTTCCTGCATCCTGGCACCGCCGGAGGCAGAGAAGAAAATAACGGGCAATTGTTCTGCACGGGCGTGCTCGATAATCCGCGTCAACTTTTCCCCCACGGCAGTCCCCATACTGCCACCGAGAAAAGAGAAGTCGAAACAGCCGAGAGCAACACGACGCCCGTCAAGGGTCGCTACCCCACAGACAACGGCTTCGGCACGTCCCGAGCGACTGTACGCATCAGCTAACCGTTGGGCATAAGGTTTCCGATCGGTGAAGGCGAGAGGATCGGTGGAGCGCACGTGCGGCGCATGCTCAATGAACGAACCACGATCAACGATGGTGAGCAGTCGTTGTTCGGCGGTCAGGCGGAGATGAGCGCCACATTTGGGGCAAATAAAAAGGCGACGCTCGACTTCCTTTCGAAACAAAATTTCTTGACACGTCGCACATTTGAGCCAAATGGCCTCCCCCTCTTCTTGGCTCACCGTGACTGCCGGTTCTGCCATACTCACTCTTTCTTCACCGCTCTCCGTCTGCTCCCAGGATCATGGTGAGGGGATAGTCGCTCTGGTATCGTTTGGAGTGACGGTCGGGATACTGCGTAGGGCTGTTTTGAGCTCGGCAACAAGCGCCCCCACCCGTGGCACCAGATCAGGCTGTCCCAGCGATTGCTCAATGACCTGTGAGATGGCGCTTCCGACAATAGCAGCGTCAGCTACGCCAGCGACCTGCACAGCATGTTCCGCTGAGGAGATACCGAACCCAACACCAACGGGCACAGGGGAAATAGCGCGAAGGCGTCGAACCATATCGCTCAAATCCGCTGGGAGTGCCGCCCGTACACCCGTCACGCCCGTTACTGCGACATAATAGATAAATCCGCGCGCACGAGCCAGCACCCTCTGAGCCCGATCCAGCGAACTGGTCGGAGCGAGGAGAAAGATCATATCCAAATCGTAGCGATCCGTCTCCCGCTTCAACTCCTCTGCTTCTTCAGGCGGGAGATCAACACACAATACGCCGTCGACACCCGCCTGGCGAGCATCGGCGGCAAATCGCTCCCCACCGTAGCGCCAGATTGGATTATAATAACCAAAGAGCAGGATTGGGATCGTGAGCGACTGTCGTAAACGACGTACCAGTTCAAATACGTGGGACAACGACGTGCCGTGTTGCAAGGCACGTTCTGCGGCACGTTGCAGGGTTGGCCCATCGGCCATCGGATCGGAAAAGGGAACGCCGAGTTCGATGATGTCAGCCCCCTGTCGGGCCATTTCGTGGACTAACGCGAACGTCGTCTCAATATCGGGATCCCCGGCAGTAATGAATGGGATGAGGCCGACCTCTCCGCGAGCTTGCAACCGGGTAAAGGTGTCGGCAATGCGCGTCATAGAGCGTTTTCACCAAGAAAGCTGGCCACGCTTTGGAGGTCTTTATCCCCTCGGCCAGAAACATTAAGCACCACAATGGCCGTGGCTGGCAGTTGTGGGACGAGGGTCGCAGCATAGGCGACGGCATGCGCACTCTCCAAGGCAGGAATAATCCCCTCGGTCTCGGCCAAGAGTTGCATCCCCTCGACTGCTTGCGCGTCCTGGACCGTCACACAGCGAATGCGCTGCTGGTCATTCCAATAGCTCAATTCTGGTCCAACGCCTGGATAGTCCAACCCCGGCGCAAGCGAATGCGTTGGGGAAATTTGGCCGGTCTCGTCCTGGAGCACATACGTCTTGCTGCCGTGTAACACGCCAGCGTACCCGTTTGACATTGAGGCCGCATTCTGGCCTGCACCGAGCCCCCCGGCCTCAACCGCAACCATGTGGACTGTGGTTTCTGGGAGAAAAGGAGCAAAGAGGCCCATCGCGTTGCTCCCACCCCCAACACAGGCAATGAGGTAGTCCGGCAAACGACCCTCGTGCTGCATGATCTGTTTTTTGGTCTCGCGTCCAATAACGGACTGAAAGTCGCGGACCAACATCGGATACGGATGCGGACCGGCGACTGTTCCGATGACATAAAAGGTATGCGCCACATGCGTAATCCAGTCACGCAAGGCTTCATTCATCGCGTCTTTCAGGGTCTGACTCCCAGAAACAACCTCCCGCAGCGTTGCTCCCAAAAGTCGCATCCGGAAAACATTGGGCGCTTGGCGCACAGTATCTTCGCGGCCCATAAAGACTTCGCACGAGAACCCGAGGAGGGCCGCAACGGTCGCCGTTGCAACCCCATGTTGACCAGCCCCGGTTTCGGCAATAAGTCGCTCTTTCCCCATACGTTTTGCCAATAAGGCCTGACCGATGGTGTTATTGATCTTATGCGCACCGGTATGACACAGATCTTCGCGCTTGAGATAGACCTTTGCTCCCCCAAGCCGCTCAGTCAAACGGGCGGCAAAGGTGAGCGGTGTCGGGCGG
Source organism: Candidatus Binatota bacterium (assembly GCA_011523265.1). Taxonomy (GTDB): domain Bacteria; phylum Desulfobacterota; class Binatia; order Bin18; family Bin18; genus Bin18. Next base: position 17,687 of record WTHD01000071.1, on the reverse strand, counting down.
CCAATATATTCACGCTGGAGTGTGCGAAGTTCTCGCTTAAACGTCGAGTCTCTGCGGCATTGGCAATAGACCTCTTCGAGCTCAAGCAGAGCCGGCATCAGGGTCTCCGCTACATAGCGACCGCCATAGAGACCAAAATGTCCATGTTTATCAGGCAGTTTTGGCATTGTTGATGAACGCGTGCAGTTTTTCGGCGTCTTTCCGTCCGGGAACTGACTCAACACCACTGGCGACATCGACGGCCCACGGCTGCACGGCCTCAACCGCAGTGGCCACATTCTCTGCATTGAGCCCCCCCGCCAAAATCGTCCGGTCCAGGGTCAGCCGAGGAAGAGTCGCAGCATACCCCCAGGCAAAGGTCTCGCCCGTCCCTCCGTATCCGCGAGAACTATACGTGTCAAGGAGGAGGTAATCAGCCTGAATCCCTTCGAGTTGCTCAGAGAGCGAGGTCTCCGAGCCGACTCGAACCGCCTTGATGGTCGCAACCGACCAGTCCGTCAGGGCAGCAGCATCCTCATCACCGTGAAACTGGACCGCGTCAAGCGAGAGAGACCGAATATAGGCAGCGATACGCTCTCGCTCCGCATCAACGAAAACACCAACACAGCGAATATGCTGAGGCAGAATGCTCCGGATCGCTTTGGCAGTTGACTCAGAAACAGAGCGTGGGCTAGGCGGATAAAAGTTCAGACCAATCAGATCGGCGCCGGCCCGTACGGCAAGCCGGGCATCAGCGACCGTCGTAATACCACAGATTTTGACGTGGACGGACATGGGGAGACTACGAGGAATATCCTAACAGCGAGCGGAGCGGCTCTCCGGGGTCTGGCGCCGCCATAAAGGTCTCACCGATTAAGAACGCCCGCACCCCCTGAGCCTCGAGTCGGTTTAATTGATGCCGGGTTGACAGTCCGCTCTCAGATACCACCAGTACGTCGGAGGGCAGACTTTGCACCAGACGCTCAGTAGTCTCAATCGTCGTATGAAAGGTACGCAGATCCCGGTTGTTGATACCCAGCAAGGACGCATCCTGGGACAGGGCGCGCTCACATTCTGCTTCATCGTGCACTTCGACCAGACAGTCGATCCCTAGTGTTTGAGTCAGATGCATCAGGTCTTGCAGCTGAGCGTCTTCGAGAATCGCGACAATTAAGAGAATAGCACTCGCTCCGTAGGCACGAGCTTCGTACACTTGGTAGTCATCAAAGACGAAATCTTTTCTGAGGAGGGGGAGCGCAACCTGCTGGCGAATCTGTTTGAGATATTCGAGGCTGCCCTGAAAAAACTTCTTTTCCGTAAGCACAGAGATGGCCGCTGCTCCCGAGGATTCATAGATACGGGCGAGAGCGAGGGGATCAAAGTCTTGCCGGATCACGCCCTTGGAGGGAGATGCCTTTTTTATCTCGGCAATAATCGTCCGCCCGTTCCAGGTAGACAAGGTCTGGAAAAAACCGGGCGGCTGAGAGTGGAACAGCGGCATGTCTTGAAGCTGGCCGAGCGATACCTGCCGTTTTTGGAGTGCGAGTTCCTCGCGTTTATAGGCCACGATGTCATCAAGAATCATACCGTTTCCCTGTGGGTCAGCGGGATAAATCGTTCCAGTGTCTGGGCCGCGGCTCCACTGTCAATCGTTTTCCTGGCAAGCGCAATCCCATCTGCTAGTGAAGCCGCTGCGTTCCCAGCATAGAGGGCTGCTCCAGCATTGAGCAAGACAACGTCTCGGTGGGGGCCTAGGGTTCCAGCTAAGACCGACCGGATGATATCTGCCGATTCCTGGGCACTTGAGACCTGGAGGGCGGTTAACGGACGACACGGAAAACCGTAATCCATCGGATTGATGTTATACGTCCGAACGCCCTGTGGCCCCCACTCAGCAACTTGCGTCGGACCGCTCAGCGACACCTCATCCAGCCCATCCTCTCCATGCACGACCAAGCCGTGCCGACAGCCCAATCGTCCGAGTGCCACGGCTAGCGGCTCAACCCAACGCTGGTCAAAGACACCAATGAGTTGATATTGCGCTCCCGCCGGATTCGTGAGAGGCCCAAGGATATTGAAGATGGTCCGTATCCCAACTTCCCGACGTGGGCCAACCGCATGGCGCATGGCTCGATGAAAGGCTGGGGCAAGCAAGAATCCGAAGCCGACTTCTCGCATGCAATATGCCACCTGCTGTGGCGACATCTCAATACGCGCGCCGAGGGTTTCTAAGACATCAGCACCGCCAACCGTTCCAGACATTGCCCGATTGCCATGTTTTGCCACACATAAACCCGCGGCGGCAACCACAAAAGCGGCACAGGTCGAAATATTAAACGTATGGCAGCCGTCTCCCCCAGTGCCGCAGGTATCAATAACCGCGCGCCCCGGACGCACTGGTGTCGCCATAGCACGCATAGCCCCAGCCGCCCCAGAGATCTCGGCGACGGTCTCACCCTTGATGTGGAGCGCGGTCAATAGGGCTCCAATCTGAGCTGGAGTGGCCTGCCCATCCATCAAATCGGTGATGACGGCATACATCTCTTCTTCCGTCAGATCTGCGCCGGCAACCACGTGGGCGATGGCATCTTTGACCGTCATGGATACAGCACGAAGGGTTACTCTGAGACCAGGTAGGCCTGGGCGAACTTCTCTTCACGTCGAAAGCGCGCAGCCACACGCCGAGCCTCGTCTTGGGGAAATGTTCCGACGCGCAAACGGTACAATGTTTCTCCGTTCTTTGTCAGCCTGTTGACGGAGGCGGTATAGCCTCGTCTCCGGAGTTCCGCGGCAAGTTGGCGCGCCGTACTTGGGCTCTTTGTGACATGAACCTGAATGCTCCACCCATCCGGAACCTGCGGATTTTTTTGGTCTTGCGCTTTACCTACGCTTGGAGGGGGCGCGGTCAGTGCGCTCTCTCGCTTTTTGTTTTGCGACGCCTGCGCTGGGTTTACAGAAACACTCTCTCCAACGGGTGGAGTTGAAGACATCGTCTGCGGCTGGCCGTTCTGAGTCTTCTTCTCTGAGATCCTCTTTGAAGTCAGCGGAAAGGTCTGAGGCGCAGGACTCACAGACACGTTGTGGTCAGCAGGCTCAACCGGAAAGCGTACGGTCCGCGTCTCCCGGGCGGTTTTATACGCCTGCACTTCTTTTCCGATATAGATCCCAAAAGCAAAGACAAGAAGAAAGCTCACCACGACACTTACGCATGCGATACACCCCTCGGGGAGATTAAAGTGAAAGGCATACTGCCGAACAGCCATAGCGAGTCCTTCCTCCTATTTCCTCATATACACCTGACTTATCCGAGAGAATGACAAAGGGGGAGCAACGCTCCCCCTTCCCGACTCGTCCACTGAGGTGTGCGCTTCGAGGAGTTGTTCAGATTCTCGAATCACCCCGGCTGGCGCCTCGACTCCCCGCCCTTGCTTCTATGCGCTCCCAGCGTCTCCTCCGGTTGGGGGAGCACTTGCCCGTTCCGTAAACTCGACCAGTGAGACTGGAGCGGCATCTCCACGGCGAGGACCTATCTTCAGCACCCGTGTATATCCACCCGCCCGACCCTGAAAGCGTGGAGCAACCTCATCAAACAAACGTTGGACCAGTTTTCGGCTACCAAGATACGAGAAGGCAAGACGGCGCGCATGGACCGAATTCTTTTTCCCAAGGGTCACCAGACGGTCCGCCCAGCGGCGGAGTTCTTTGGCCTTCGCATCAGTCGTTCGGACTTGTTCACGCAGCACCAACGCCTTCAATAAGTTCCGTAGCAGCGCCTTTCTGTGCGCTGCCGTACGGTTCAGTTTTCGCCCGGTTTTCAGATGTCGCATCGTCCTCGCTTCCCTGCTGCTCCGAGACTCTGGCTAGGCCAGATTGCCCTCGCGGGAGACTCGCATTCGATCCAACTCTTCCCGAGGGGGAAATGCTTCCAGATGCATTCCAAGCTCTAATCCCATCTCATGAAGTAATTCTTTAATCTCGTTGAGTGATTTCCGTCCGAAATTCTTCGTTTTGAGAAGTTCGGGCTCGGCCTTGACAACAAGTTCACCCACATAGCGGATATCTGCACTTTGGAGGCAATTGGCAGAACGAACCGAGAGCGCCAATTCTTCAATGGGTCGAAAAAGATTTTCATTCGTCGGTGACTGGTCTTCCTGTCCCGGGCGCTCTTCTTGGCTGTCGATCTCTTCTGTCGTACCAGAAAAAACCGAGAGCTGATCTTGAGCGATCCGTGCGGCCGCGGCTACCGCTTCTTTCGGCTCAATGCTGCCATCGGTCCATATTTCAAGCGCCAGCCTTTCGTAGTCCGTCCGCTGACCAACACGCGCGTTGGTGACGGTGACATTGACCTTTCGAACAGGAGAAAACACCGCATCAAGGGGAATTGTACCAACAGGGCTCTCTTCAGACTGATTCCGGTCAGCCGCCATATACCCGCGCCCTGTGCGAATCTCGGCTTCAACTTCGAGCTGTCCGTCTTTGCTCAGTTTCGCAACATGGGCCTCTGGATTGAGAATATCAACCTGAGGACCCACGACCAAATCCCCAGCGCTCACACTCTTCGCACCATTGACCCTCAGGGTGGCCGTTTCCATATCGCTGTCGTGGAGACGGAATCGGACTTCTTTGAGGTTCAGAAGGATATCTGTGACATCTTCCGTGACACCAGGAATCGTCGAGAATTCATGCACAACATCTTGAATCCTGACCTTGGTGATAGCCGCCCCAGGCAGGGAGGAGAGAAGAATTCGCCTCAGGGCATTGCCCAATGTTGTCCCGAATCCACGTTCGAAGGGCTCGCCGATAAAGCGGCCATATGTGGGGGTTAAGGTTTTGTCTTCAACATCGAGTGTCTTGGGCTTGATGAGATCACTCTCCTGCATGCTGCTCCCTCTTTCGTCCTGCATCCATGCCTAATACGATCCGCCACACCAATCCGTTGCGCTAGACTTTCGAGTATAGCTCAACAATAAGCTGTTCGTTGATAGGCAAGGTGATCTCCGGCCGAGCCGGTAGAGCACGGACTTTTCCAGAAAAAGAATCCGTTTGGACCTCAAGCCATTCTGGCACTCCGCGTCGCTGGGCAAGCTCGACGGATTCTTGGATACGGGTAATTTTTCGGCTCGCCTCGCGTACTTGCACCTCGTCCCCGGCCTTTACACCGTACGATGGAATCGTCACTCTTCGTCCGTTGACGTGAAAATGGCCATGGCGTATAAACTGGCGAGCCTCTGAGCGTGAGGTTGCAAATCCCATCCGATACACCATATTATCGAGACGACTCTCGAGAAGAATCAAAAGATTTTCTCCGGTGATTCCACGCTGGCGCTCGGCTCGCTCGAAAAGACGACGAAACGGCCCCTCAAGCGTCCCATAGATACGTTTCAGCTTTTGTTTCTCTCGCAACTGAACGCTGTACTCGGTCGCCTTTCTTCCTCTCCCTTGCCCGTGCTGTCCCGGCGGATAGCTTCTTCTCTCAATTGCACATTTATCCGTGTAACACCGTTCGCCTTTCAGAAAGAGTTTCAACCCTTCTCGACGGCAGAGACGGCAGGATGGGCCTCGATAGCGTGCCACAAAAAACCTCCTGATCTGTATCAGCTCCCAACTCGTCCACTCGGTCTCTTAGACTCTGCGACGCTTGGGCGGACGACAGCCATTGTGAGGGATAGGCGTGACGTCCCGAATAAGACTCACCGCAAACCCGGCGGATTGGAGTGCTCGCAGGGCGGATTCTCTCCCGGCACCGGGCCCCTTCACGTGCACTTGAACCGAGCGCATACCGGCATCGGCCGCTTTACGCGCCGCGCTCTCCGCCGCCATCTGGGCGGCAAACGGCGTGCCCTTCCGTGACCCCTTCAGGCCCACGCTCCCCGCGCTCGCCCAGGCCACAGTATTTCCTTGCGGGTCGGCAATGGTCACAATAGTATTGTTGAAGGTCGAGTAGATATTCACCACACCTTCTGGAATGTTTTTCCGAATTTTCTTCTTCCGTGAGACAGACCGCCTCGCCGCTTTTGCCATACAGTGCCCCTCTCCTCACGCCGTCCACTATTTAGGAGTAGGCGCGACTTTCTTTCCGGCAACGGTCCGTCTCGGTCCCTTACGCGTCCGAGAATTATTTTTTGTCTTTTGACCGCGGACCGGCAGATTTCGGCGGTGTCGGAGGCCCCGGTAGGCCCCAATGTCAATATAGTGTTTAATATGACTCGCAACATCGCGCCTGAGGTCTCCCTCGACACGGTGGTCTTGATCGATAGCCCGCCGGATATTGACGATCTCATCGTCCGCCAACGCGTCAGAATTGGCGTCTGGGTCAACTCCCGCCTCGGCCAGAATTTTGAGGGCGGTGACCCGTCCGATCCCATAGATATAGGTGAGACCGATGCCGATTTTCTTGTTCCGGGGTAATTCGATACCTGCAATCCGTGCCATACGCCTTCTCCACTCTTGCTTTCACCCGCGTCGGGAAAACATCTAGCCCTGTCGCTGCTTGCATCGCGGGTTCTCACAGATGACCCGTATAATGCCCTTGCGTTTAATCACCTTACACTTTCGACACATTGGTTTCACAGAAGCCCGAACTTTCATGCCAACCTCATTTCCATTCTTACCTGAAAACGGTTCCGTGTATGAATACTTTTCTCTTACATGCTACTGAGCACCATTGGTCCATCTGCCATGATCGCAACCGAATGCTCGAAGTGCGCTGAGAGACTGCCGTCTTTTGTCACCGCGGTCCACCCATCCTCTAGCATGGCGACCTCCGGAGCGCCCATGTTCACCATGGGCTCAATCGCGATGACCATGCCTTCGCGTAAGCGGACACCCCGGTTCCGCATACCATAATTGGGGACAGGCGGGTCTTCATGCAGCCTACGACCAACCCCATGTCCAACAAATTCTCGCACAACAGAGAAGCCATCTCGCTCGACACGTTCCTGAACTGCGGCAGATATATCGCCAAGACGGTTGCCAATACAGGCGTGGCCTATGCCTGCTTCAAGGGCGCCGGCAGTTGTCTCTAAAAGCTGCCGAACAGACTGACCGACCTCTCCGACCGCAAAAGAGACTGCGGCGTCACCATAAAATTCATCATACACTACACCAAAATCCAGGCTGACAATATCCCCGTCTTGAATGATCCGCTTGTGAGAGGGGATACCGTGGACGATTTCGTTATTCAAAGAGATACAAATATGGGCCGGGAACGGAACAGAACCGTTCCGAATCGTATACCCTTTAAATGCGGTTTGAGCCTTCTTTTTTGCAATCCATTCTTCCGCGATACCATCAAGCTCTCCGGTTGAGATACCTGGCCGAACACGCCGCCGTAGTTCGCTCAAGATGTCTGCAACAATGCGATTCGCAGTCCGCATTGTCTGTATCTCTTCAAGGGATTTCAGAAAAATCATCGGTGAGAAAATCGGACAGCGTCCGCTACCCTCGTCGCCCTCTGATGCGTCCGCGCTTCATGAAGCCTTCATAGTTTCTCATGATGAGCTGTGTTTCAATCTGCGCCACTGTGTCCAAAGCGACGCCAACGACAATAAGCAGCGCCGTTCCCCCAAAGAAAAATGGTACATTAAAAGAGCCCACCAGAAGATTAGGCAAAACACAGACGATGGAGACATAAATTGCTCCCGTCAACGTTATCCGACTTAAGACCCGATCGATATAGTCCGCTGTGCGTTGCCCAGGACGGATACCAGGAATAAATCCGCCATTCTTTTTCATATTGTCGGCAACATCAGTAGGGTTGAAGACAACAGCAGTATAAAAGTAACAGAAGAAGATAATCATCGCGACATAGCTGACGTTATAGATCGACCCGCCCGGCGTCAAAACATTTGCAACGGTTTGGGCCCACGGATGGTCGGCAAAACCGGCGATGGTCGCCGGAAAAATCAAGACCGAGGAGGCGAAAATCGGGGGAATCACCCCAGCGGTGTTCACTTTCAGTGGCAGATGAGAACTTTGCCCACCATAGACTCTTCGACCTATAACCCGTTTTGCATATTGCACCGGGATGCGGCGCTGCCCGCGCTCCATAAAAATCACTGCGGCAACGATGGCCACCATGCCGACTAACAGGAGCAGTAATAAAAGGATGCTTAATTCGCCCTCTCGAACAAACTCCGTCGTTGCGGTCACCGCTGAGGGAATACTGGCGACAATACCAGCGAATATGATGAGAGAAATGCCATTGCCAACGCCACGCTCGGTAATCTGTTCGCCTAACCACATGATAAAAGCAGTACCGGCGGCCAGCGTAATCATCGTCATGAGACGAAATCCCCAGCCTGGATCAAAAACAACTAAGCTCCCGCCAGGTGCCTGAATCTGTTCGAGTCCGATACTGATAAACAGCCCTTGGAGAAGAGCTAAACCAACCGTGCTGTAGCGGGTGTACTGGGTAATCTTACGCCGGCCTTGCTCCCCTTCTTTTGACAAGCGCTCAAGAGTTGGGACCACGACGGTTAGAAGTTGGAAGATAATGGAGGCACTAATATAGGGCATAATGCCCAGGGCAAAGATAGAGAAACGCTCAAGGGCACCACCAGAAAAGAGATTCACTAAGCCAAAAACAGTGCTGGCCGCTTGCTCGAAGAACGCCGCAAGCGCCTCTCCATCAATACCTGGAGTGGGTATCGCTACGCCGATACGGTAGACGGCGAGCAAGGCAAAGGTAAAGAGGAGCCGGCGGCGCAGGTCTGATATCTTTGTCGCGTTTTGTAAGCCTTCGAACATGACTACCCGACCTCGGCTGTCCCTCCCAGCGCAGTAATCTTTTCACGCGCTTGCGCGCTAAAGGCATGGGCTCTTACAGTCAGGGCCTTTGTCAGTTCCCCCTTTGCCAATATTTTGACTTTACACTTACGACCACTCACGAGACCAGACTGGCGCAACACATCAAGGTCCACGACGCTCCCAGCCTCAAAGCGCTCCAGACTCCCAATGTTAATGATGGTATACTCTTGTCGAAATGGATTGTGAAATCCTCGTTTGGGCAACCTGCGGGAAAGCGGCATTTGTCCACCTTCATAGCCGGGTGGAATATTGCCACCGGAGCGCGCACCGCTTCCTTTATGCCCGCGGCCTGCTGTTTTGCCGAGCCCGGAGCCTGGACCGCGGCCGACCCGCTTTCGTTTTTTCATCGACCCGGGGGCGGGCCGTAAGAGACTAAGATCCATTCTCACGCACCTCGATAAGATGAGATACTCGATTCACCATCCCTTGGAGTGAGGGCGAATCGTTTCGCAGTACGGTCTTCCCAACGCGGGTGAGGCCAAGGCCGCGCAAGGTTTCGCGCTGGCGCCGCGTGCCCCCAATAGCACTCCGCTTCAAGGTAATGGCTAAGACCTGCCCTTTTCCTGCGTCGGCCATGCCCTATCCTTTCGTACCCAGCGTGGGCTTCCCCCTCCGCTCGGCAACCTGCTCCGGACCGTCCAGACTCTCCAGGGCAGCCAGTGTAGCCTTTACGGAGTTATGCGGATTCGTCGATCCGAGACATTTTGTGAGTGCGTTCCGTACGCCAGCCAATTCCATAACGATACGCACACCGCCACCCGCGATGAGACCGGTACCGGCCGCGGCGGGTTTGAGCAACACCTTGCCCGCACCGTGCCGGCCAATAACCGTGTAGGGCAAGGTATCTTCGACAAGGGGAACGCGAATCAAAGACTTCTTCGCGTGCTCAACGCCTTTCCGTATGGCTTCTGGGACTTCGTGAGCCTTCCCCAAGCCGTAGCCAACATGTCCCGCACCATCCCCGGCCACAACAACGGCGCTGAAACTGAAACGGCGCCCACCCTTGACCACTTTACTCACACGATTGATATGAACGACTTTCTCTTGGATATCGAGTTCGTCAGGGTTAATCCGATCATCGTCAGTCGCCACAGGCATACTCCTTAGAGTTGTAGGCCAGCCTCGCGCGCCGCGTCGGCGACCGCGCGGACCTGCCCATGAAAGAGGAATCCGTTCCGATCAAAAACGACGGTCTGTATCCCCTGCTCTTGACACTTTTTCGCAATGAGCTGTCCCACTTCTTTTGCCGCAGAGACCGTCGCCGCTTTTTGCTGCGTCCGTTCCTTGAGATCGGCCGAGAGGGTTGAGACGGACGCTAAAGACCGACCACTCTCATCAGAGATTACTTGGGCGTAGAGATGCTTATTACTACGGTAGATACATAAGCGCGGTCGGCTGTCCGTTCCACGCACTTTCCGTCTTATCCGCTTTCGACGGAGCAGGCGGCTCCGTTCCCGACGGTTCGTCCCGGCCATTCCTATCCTCCAGCAGCAAAAGCGGTCTTTCCAGCCTTTCTCCGCACGTGCTCATCTACGTATTTAATCCCTTTTCCCTTATAGGGCTCGGGTGGCCGGAGCCGACGGATTGAGGCCGCAACTTCTCCGACAAGTTGTTTATCGACCCCCTCAATTGTAATCTGCGTCTGGCGATCAACCTTGGCACTGACCCCCGTAGGCAGTTGGAAGAAAATAGGATGAGAAAACCCGAGGTTCAGTTGGAGGATGTCCTTCACCGCGTCGGCTCGATATCCGACTCCGTTAATTTCCAGCACCTTTGAAAACCCGGTCGAGACCCCTTGAACCGCATTGGCGACAAGCTTCCGAGTGAGCCCTTGCCGTGCTTTAGAGCGGCGAGAATCATCCGATCGGATCAACAGCACACTGGATGTCGTAATTTCGACCGAGAGCGCGGCGTCAACCGGCACCTGCAGGACCCCCCTTGGCCCTTCAGCCGTCAGCGTTCCCTGGTCGTATGAAACCTTTACCGCATCCGGCAACAGGACCGGCTTGTGCCCAACACCAGACATACGTTATTGCCCTCTTTCTCCTTTACCACGCACTACACAGGACTTCCCCACCGACGCGAAGCGCGCGGGCGTCCCGGTCAACGATAACCCCACGAGAGGTCGACAGGATATTCACTCCGAGTCCGTTCCGCACGGCGGGGATGGCATCTGCCCGTACATAGGTTCGCAGGCTCGGCTTACTCACGCGCTGCACCCCGTGGAGTGCGGGGCGTCCTGCGTCATCATACTTGAGCTCAATGAGGAGACAGGGAAATCCGTTATCCTCAACGCTGCGATAATTCTGGATGAAGCCTTCAGTGACAAGGATTTGAACAATGGCTTCCTTGATACGGGAGCGCGGCACCGAAACGGTCTTTTTCCTCGCCCGTAACGCGTTGCGGATACACGTCAACAAATCGGCAATGGGGTCAGTCTGCATAATCCTCTTCCCTACCAACTTGCCTTGGTCATGCCAGGAATTTGGCCCTGCAGCGCATAGGTCCGCAAGCAGATACGACACATACGGAATCGACGATAGAAACCACGAGAGCGACCACATAGTGGACAGCGATTATATTCCCGAACGCGAAATTTCGGCTTCCGTTGTGCCTTTACGCGCAAACATGTTCGTGCCATAGCTCTTAACTCCGAAAAGGCATGCCAAGGGCTCGCAGCAACGCACGCCCCTCTATATCTGTTTTTGCCGTCGTTACCATAGAGACGGTAAACCCTTTTATTTGATCAATCTTATCCAAATTTATTTCAGGGAAGATGGTATGCTCCCGAATCCCGAGAGAATAATTTCCGCGACCGTCAAAAGAACTATCGGATATGCCTCGAAAGTCTCTCACCCGGGGAAGCGCCACATTGACCAAACGGTCAAAAAACTCATACATGCGCTCCCCGCGTAACGTGACCGCGCACCCGATCGTCATACCTTCTCGGAGTTTAAAATTCGCAATCGATTTGTGAGCCCGAGTGACCACCGGCTTCTGTCCCACGATCAGTCCAATTTCCTCGACACTACTTTCGAGCAATTTGGCGTTTGTGGCTCCTTCTCCCAGCCCCATGTTGATAACAATCTTTGACAGACGAGGGACCTGCATCACGTTGGCACATCCCAACTCTTGCTTCAGAGCGGGCAGTATTTGTCTATAGTAGAGGTCTTTAATACGAGCCATAAGTATCAGTCCAACACATTCCCGGTTCGCCGACTCACCCGCATCTTCCGTCCATCAACGACCCTGAACCCGACCCGAGTCGGGCGCCCGTCTTGAGGATCGACCAGCATCAAATTTGAGAGATGAATGGAGGCCTCTTTTTCCAATATCCCGCCAGAGTCCTGTGGCCCACGCGGCTTGACGTGGCGCTTGATCATATTGAGGCGCTCAACAACGGCTCGCTCCTGTTGCGGCTGTACCCGGATGACCTTTCCGATTTTTCCTCGCTCTTTTCCAGCGATAATCATCACCGAATCATTTTTTTTAATGCGTGCAGCCATGGCCTGTCCTACAGCACCTCTGGGGCGAGGGAAATAATTTTCATAAAACGCTTCGCCCGTAGCTCGCGCGCCACGGGTCCGAAAATACGTGTTCCAAGCGGCTCACGCTGATTATCGAGCAGCACGGCGGAATTGGTATCAAAACGAATATACGAGCCATCCGGACGGCCGAGTTCCTTAGCCGTTCGGACAACGACGGCGCGCATGACATCGCCTTTTTTCACTTTCGCATTGGGAATGGCTTCCCGGACCGAAACAACCACTTCATCACCAACCGACGCATACCTCCGACGTGTCCCACCGAGGACACGAATACACCGGACGCGGCGTGCCCCCGAGTTATCGGCCACGTCAAGCACGGATTCCACCTGAATCATACGCCTCCCTCTTTACTGTACCGTCCCCGATGTCTCCGACTTCAATACCGCTCGTACGCGCCAGCGTTTATCTCGGCTGAGGGGTCTCGTTTCCGTAATGGTGACAGTATCTCCAGTCCGGCATTCGTTGGCGGGGTCATGCACCTTATATTTTTTCCGTTGGCGAATATACTTCTTGTACATCGGATGACGGACAAGCCGCTCAACTTGGACCGTGACAGTTTTATCCATCTTATCACTGACGACGACCCCTTGTCTGACTTTCCGGTTTCCAGGCACACCTAGCTCCGTTCTTTACCCGCGGTACGAATACGTTCGCGTTGTATGGTCTTTACCCGAGCAATATCTCGACGAATTTTTCGGATCCGCATGGCGTCTTCAATTTGCCCTGTCCCTCTCCTCAAGCGGAGACGAAAGAGTTCTTCACTCAGCTCTCGCGCCTTGCCCTGCATTTCTTCGTCAGTCAACTCTCGGACTTCACGCGCCCGCATATGTCGCTCCTAGTCGCTCTCGTATCTGCGTACTGACAGGCAGTTTATTGGCGGCAAGCCGCAGCGCCTCACGGGCGGTCTCGCGAGGGACTCCTTCGATTTCGAAGAGCATCCGTCCCGGCTTGACAACCGCGACCCAAAATTCGGGCGATGCTTTGCCCTTTCCCATGCGTGTTTCCGTCGGCTTTTTGGTCACTGGCTTATCGGGAAAGACACGTATCCAGATACGCCCCCCACGGCGGACATGACGGGTCAAAGCAATCCGGGCGGCTTCTATCTGTCGGGCGGTCACCCAGCCACGTTGTGTCGTTTGCAAGCCGTAATCGCCAAACGAGAGCGTGGCACCACGGTGGGCATTACCGTATATACGTCTCCGCTGCTGTTTTCGAAACTTCGTTTTCCTGGGCGAGAGCATAGCTGGCGTCCTTTACGCACTCACGGTCGAGCGATGCTGCTCCTCTTCTTTCGTGAGGACTTCGCCTCGGAAGATCCACACCTTCACCCCAATCACACCATACGTAGTTCGGGCTTCTGCCACACCATAACTAATATCGGCCCGCAAGGTATGCAGTGGGACCCGTCCTTCTCGGTACCACTCGGTACGGGCGATCTCCGCTCCACCGAGCCGCCCCGAGCAACGCACTTTCACTCCTTGTGCTCCCATGCGAATGGCGCGTGTCACACTCTCCTTCATGGCGCGCCGAAAGGCCACCCGTCGCTCAAGCTGAAGGGCGACGTTTTCAGAGACGAGTTGCGCGTCTAGGTCGGGACGCCGTACTTCGTGAATATTCAGATAGACTTCCCGGTCGGTTTGCTGGGCGAGTTCGGTTTTCAGCTTTTCTATCTCCACCCCTTTTTTTCCAATCACAATGCCGGGGCGAGCGGTATAGATATTTATTTTTGCCTTGTTCGCGGCACGCTCGACTTCAATTTTCGCAATCCCGGCATGATAGAGACGCTTCTTAATGAACTCTCGAATACGAATGTCATCGTGCAGCAACGTGGCATACTCTCTCTCTGCAAACCAGCGAGACTCCCACCCTTCGAGCACGCCAACCCGGAACCCCTTCGGATGTACTTTCTGACCCATTCTATTCTTCTTTCGTCTATTTCTCGTCGACAATAATCGTAAAATGACTCGTACGCTTCCGAATCGGCGTTGCGCGTCCGTGCGCACGAGGAGTAAAGCGCCGAAAAGTTGCTCCCCCGTTTACGGTGGCCTGTTTCACATACAATGTATCAGGATCGACATTCTGCGTATCTGTAGCGTTGGCAATGGCAGCTTGGAGCGTTTTTGTAAAAACACGCGCCGCCTTCTTCTGGGAAAAACGCAGGACCATCAGCGCTTCTTCGACCTGTTTGCCACGGATGAGGTCCGCCACTAAACGGGCTTTCCGCGGCGCCATTCGTACATGACGAGTGATTGAGCGAACCTCCATAGCTTCTACCTTCTATCTCCTTTTCACGTCGCCCTTCTTATCCCCGGCATGGCCATAAAAGGTCCGTGTTGGAGAAAATTCACCGAGTTTATGGCCGACCATATTTTCAGTCACATAGACAGGGATAAATTTCCTTCCATTGTGCACGGCGAATGTCAATCCAATCATTTCAGGGATAATCGTGGACCGGCGGGACCAGGTTTTAATCACCTTTTTATCACCGCTTTGCACGGCCGTATCGACCTTCTTCAGCAAGTGGTCGTCAATGAATGGACCTTTTTTGACTGAGCGGGGCATCTTATTTCTTTCTCTTTTGGACAATATACTTGTCTGACTTTGAGCGGCGTCTGGTCTTATACCCCTTGGCTAACACCCCCCAGGGACTCATGGGATGATTCCCTTTACTTCTTCCTTCACCTCCCCCAAGTGGGTGGTCTACCGGATTCATGGCAATGCCTCGCACGCGTGGCCGACGACCAAACCACCGACTCCGACCCGCCTTCCCATACGAGACGTTCTCATGATCGAGGTTGCCGACCTGACCGATAGTGGCTTTGCAGTTTTGATGCACCAGCCGCATTTCTCCCGAGGGGAGCTTCACTGTTGCGTACACGCCTTCTCTGGCCATCAGTTGCGCAGCGGTCCCAGCACTCCTAACAATCTGAGCCCCCTTGCCTATCTTCAGCTCGATGTTGTGGATAATCGTGCCAACCGGAATACACCGCAACGGTAAACAATTGCCGGGACGAATATCTGCTGATTCTCCCGACATGACAACATGGCCAACAGCCAGACCGGCGGGGGCGAGGATATAACGTTTCTCTCCATCCCGATAATGGAGTTGGGCAATATGGGCAGAGCGATTTGGATCATATTCTATAGCAGCAACCTTCGCCTCAATACTGTCCTTGTCGCGGCGAAAGTCTATCAAACGATACCGTCGTTTATGGCCACCGCCCCGGTGAAGGACAGTGAGTCGCCCCCTATTATTCCGCCCACCACGCTTATGGAGGGGTGCCAGCAAGGACCGCTCCGGCCCTTCTTTTGTCTTCGCGATCTCACTGAAGCGAGAGACACTTTGGAAGCGTCTCCCAGCAGACGTTGGTTTGTACTGTCGGACAGCCACGAGTTACGCCCCTTCAAAGAAGTCTATACGGTCGCCATCACGTAAGGTGACATAGGCCTTCTTCCAGGCTGCTTTTCTGCCCTGCGACCGACCAACGCGCCGATGTTTGCCGATATATTGAATAGTCCGCACTTGTTTGACTTTCACCTCAAAAAGCGCCTCAACTGCGTTTTTAATACTCACCTTATTGGCCTGCGGGTGGACACGAAAGACGACCTGATTGCCAACCTCACTTGCCAGGGTTGATTTCTCAGTGATCAATGGCGCGACAAGAACAGAATAGACATCCATATTACTCCCCACCTAGGCGCTCACTGATCTGTTGCATCGCCGCTTGTGTCACTAATATCTTTCGGTAGCGAAGCAGGTCATATACATTCAGCCCTTGACTCAGTAGGATTTTTACTCCGGGCAAATTGCGCGCAGATTTCTGCACGTTTACGTCTGCATCCGCCAAGACAAGCAAAACGCTATCGCCCATATCAAGTTGCGCGAGCAGGGTGACCATCTGCTTTGTTTTTGGCTCATCAAACTGAATGGCGTCGATGACAACCACCTCGTCTTGGCGTAGTTTCTGCGCGAGGGCGGCACGCAGGGCAGTCTTCCGGGCTGATCGCGGCATACGGTACGCATACGAACGTGGCTGGGGACCGAACACCGTTGCCCCACCAACCCACACCGGGGACCGGTTACTGCCTGCCCGTGCCCGGCCGGTTCCCTTTTGTCGCCACGGTTTTCTTCCTCCACCACGCACATATGCCCGCGTCTTTGTTGCCGCCGTCCCAGAGCGACGATTGGCCAACTGCATTCTCACCGTTTCGAACAAGAGGTGCTCCCGCTGCGGCTGCTCGGAGATCACAGCGGGAAGAGCAATCTCTCCAACCTTCTCGCGTTGAGCAGAGAGAACGCTAATAGACGTTTCCTGGGCTGCCATTGGTTATCCTTGCTTATGGATGAGGACAACTTGTCCTCTCGCACCCGGTATAGATCCGCACAGGAAGAGCAGATTTTCATCCGGCTGGACATCAACTACTTGCAGATTTAACGCCTTCATCCGATCATTCCCGTACTGGCCTGCCATCCTCTTCCCTTTGAAAATTTTTCCAGGGTAGGAGCGGTTTCCGATAGCCCCACCATGGCGGAAGTATTCATGTGTTCCATGACTCTTCGGGAATCCGCCCATGCCGTGTCGTTTCATCACTCCGGTATAGCCCCGACCTTTTGTCCGACCAACAACATTGACCCGATCTCCAGACTGGAAGACTTGTCCAACTGTAATTTCACCGCCGACCTCGTAGTCGTCGATATCATCTATCCGAAACTCGCGGAGGACAGCGAAGGGACCGGCACCAGACTTCTGCATATGTCCTAGAACAGGCTGAGAAACACGTTGTGGTTTTTGACTTCCAAATCCCAGTTGGAGCGCAGTATAACCATCTCTCTGCTGAGTTTTCTTTTGCACAACGGTACATGGTCCAGCCTGTATGACCGTAACCGGAACGAGGTCTCCCTCGGCGGAAAAAACCTGCGTCATGCCGAGCTTCTTTCCTATTAACCCTTGCATCGTCCCCTCTCCCGCTACTCCAGCTTGATCTCGACATCGACTCCGGCGGCCAATTCCAGTTTCCCGAGCGCATCAATGGTTTGCTGAGTTGGGTCAAGGATGTCAAGCAAACGCTTGTGGGTTCGTATCTCAAACTGTTCCCGCGACTTTTTATCAACATGGGGTGAGCGGTTTACCGTGAACCGTTCGATCCGCGTCGGAAGCGGGATAGGACCAGCGACCCGCCCTCCGGTCCGCCTGACTGTTTCGACAATCTCTCTGACTGATTGATCAAGTACCCGGTGGTCATAGGCTTTGAGGCGGATACGGATCTTTTCATTCATGATAGTGGTCATAGGACCCTACTCCAGGATTTTGGTGACGACCCCAGCCCCCACCGTGCGGCCGCCCTCCCGAA
>WTHD01000370.1 GCA_011523265.1 Candidatus Binatota bacterium | reverse complement strand
TTGGGCTGATAGGATTCCAGGCGTTCAACCGTTCGATCAGAAACCTGACTGCCTCGCTTGGGGCCGTCAAATTTGTCCCACACGATGCCGCAGCAGAACTGCGCCCCGCCGACGGGAATAAAATCGATCCCCAGGTGGGTGAACACGTCAATGACCTGCTTGGCGATATGTGGCGTGCGTAAAATATTACAGCCCAGATACAGCACGGTATCGTAGGCGCGGTCGGGCGTCTGATGCTGCTCGATCCACGAGACATCCTCCGCCTTGATCTGTAACTGCTTGAGGTCTTGAATCCGGCGAAAAAAAGCCGAGTAGTTAAACTCTGCCATGTGGCTCGCTCCTCAATACGTCACCCCTTCGACATCTTCGAACATTTCGAGTGGGGTCTCGCGGGTTAGTAGCTCACTATCCCGGCCATCAACCCAGCCGAGGAAGGTGTCGTGGGCCCGATAGCCGAGCAACTGCTGCAAACGTTCCGGCAGTTCTTTGGCGATATCAACCGGGACGGCTAAATACTGATTCTCCTCCTGCCGCAGCCACCCCACGCTAAAGGAAAAGAACAGGCCGGTGCGCGGGGTGTCGGTGGTATTCGTACCCAGCCCGTGCAGCGTTTTGCCAAGCCACACCACCGCAGAGCCTTGGGGCATGGCGGCCTGGCAGACTTCCTCTTCGGCTGCACACCGGTCTGCCGGCCAGCGATGGCTGCCCGGCACGAGCCGGGTTGCGCCGTTCTCAGCGGTAAAGTCGCTACCGGCAAACATGAAAAAGAGGATGTATTCCGGGTCGTTCGGATTGAGCTTGATGAACGGCGTATAGGCGTCGAGTTCCCGGTGCAGCGGTTGGTTCTGTCCACCGCCCCAGACCTGTATCGATCCGGTGGCATGGAGCTGGTAGGCCTTACAGCTTGGACCAAGCACCTGGTCTGCGAGGGATTGAACGGTCGGGTTGAGGGGGAGTTGGCTCAGCTCCGGTCCGTGAGAGAACAACGCGCCTATACTGCGTTTACGATACCCGAAAAACTTCCCACCGCCGGTTTTGCGCTCGGCGAGTCTGGGCTCGACCTTGCCCACAATGTCTTGCATGGCGGCCCGGTCAATCAACTCCCGGATGATGACCACCCCGTCTCGTTTGAGAATGGCGAGGATATCGTCCGGCGCAGCCGTGCGCTCTACGCTTTGAATCGGCATGGGCTCCCTCCCTCAATTAGTGCCGTCTGCTTCCCGCCATACCACTTCGGGCCGGTTGAGGAAAGGCGTGGACAAAGCAGGTGGTGCTTCTGGGCGAGAAAGTGGGCACGGGCGCAACGCCCGTGCCGTTTACTGCAGAAAGGTCGTCACCGCCCGAACAAACGCTTCCGGCTGTTCGTAGGGAAGCATATGTCCGGCTTTTTCGATTTCAATAATCTGGGCGTTGGCAAGCTGCGCCTTGAACCGCTCCGCGTAGACCGGAGGAATGAGCGCGTCACTCTTGCCCCATACCAGCAGGGTTGGCGCGCTGAGGCGGTACAGGCGCTTTGAAAGCCGCCGGTTGGGAACCGGGAAAAGAATTTTTCCGGCCATACTCAACCGGCGTGAATTACCAATATAGAACTCTTTGAGCGCCTCGGGGTTTTTGAGGTCAAGGCCACCGGTCAACATGGCCTCACCCTGAGACCGGTCATGAAACAAATACTGCGCGAACTCATGCGGCAGAAAGGAAAAAATATCCGGGATCGGATGCTCCGCCAGCCACAGACCGGCTGAGGCGACCAGGACGAGCTTGGCAACGTCGTGCGGTGCCAGGGCCGCCATTTCCGCGGCAATCATACCGCCCATCGAATGCCCGACAATATGCGGCCTGGTCAAGCCCAACTCGTGCACCACATCCCAGCCGTGCAGGGTGAAGTCCAGCATATCTTCCAGCAGGGCTTCGCCGGTTGACTCGCCAAAGCCTGGGAATTCCGGGGCGAACACATGGTAGCGTCGGGCCAGTTGGTCGAGGAACGGATTCTCCGGGAACAAGCCGCCGGCACCGTGCATAAAGACCAGCGGTTCGCCGCTGCCCGCGTCGAGGACGTGGACCTTGGTTCCACGTCCCGTCTCGATCATGCGGCTGTTCATAGCGGCATCCTTGCGTCCTGACGCGCCTGCTCAATACCGGTCTCGGGTTGCAGCCGTTCGTCGAGCGGCTTGCACCACCAGCGATTGTCATCCTTCCACTCCGGCCACATATCGCGCAGGTGGGGCATGACCTGTTCGGCAAACAGCTTGGTCGAGTAGCGCGTTTTCCAGTCGGGCATATTGCCGATATGGATCAGGCAGAAGATATGTCCCACGCGCAGCGACTTGATGAGCGCCTCCATGCGTTCGCGAACCGTGGCCGGGCTGCCGGCAATGATATAGCCCTCGTCAACCAGTTCTTTCCAGGTCAGGTTCGGAAACAGACTTTGCATCTCCTCGCTCAGGGCGTTGAGCACATCCGCCTTGAGGGTCTTGATCGTACGATAGCCCGGCGCATCGGCAAAACCGCCGTGGACGTGTAAGCAGCGGTTATAGAAATAGCTGACGTGCTCGGCGTACATCTCTTCGGCCTGCTGGTCGGTATCGGCCACGCAGATGGTCTGGGCAAATGCCGCCCGATAGGGAGACTCGTCTTTGCCGCGGGCGGCCACGCGGTCCCAGTAGCCGTCCAACAGTTTCTTCCCGCGCAGATAGCCGGTGAAGGACAGGTAGGAGTAGTTGTAGTCGTTATCCAGGCAGAAGTCCCAGGTTTCGACCGAGCCGCCACCGGGGATATAGATGGGCGGATTCGGCTTTTGAATCGGCTTGGGCCACAGGTTGACATAGCGGAGTTGATTGTATTTGCCGTCAAAGGCGAACGGTTCTTCCTCGTGCCAGGCGCGCATGACCAGGTCGTGCGCCTCGGCATATTTATCCCTGGTCAGGCCCGGAATCTGGCCGTAGCAATAATTGGTGTCCATCGAGGTTCCGACCGGAAAGCCGGCCAGCAGGCGCCCGCCGGAAATCACGTCCAGCATGGCAAATTCTTCGGCAACCCGCAGCGGCGGGTTGTACAGGGCCAGTGAGTTGCCGATCACCGCCAGTGCGGCCTGGGACGTGCGCCGGGCCAGACCGGCGGCAATGATATTCGGCGAGGGCATCAGGCCGTAGCCGTTCTGGTGGTGCTCGTTGACGCCGATGCCGTCATAGCCGAGCGAGTCGGCGTATTCGAGTTGGTCCATATACTCGTGGTAGACAAAGTGGCCCTTGTTGGGGTCATACAGCGTGTTGGGAATATCCACCCACACGGAACGGTGCTCTTCGCGAAAATTGTCCGGCAGACTCGGCCACGGCATAAGGTTAAACCACGTGAATTTCATTGCTTCCTCCGTTTCGTGGGTAGTGTGTTTCCGACGATTGCCTTTCCCGAATCTAGCCGACCTTGGCGGAGAATTCCAGGCCGAAGGTCTTCCCCTAGAGCGTTTCACGATAAGCGAGTAGGTCGGATTAGCGGAGCGTAATCCGACAGGGGCGGTCGTGTCGGCTTACGCCTGCGGCTAAGCCGACCTACAAGACTCTGCCTCACCCGTCTTCTGGCTCCCAGGAGTGCGGGCTTCCAGCCCGCCAGCGGCCAAGATGGCCGCACTCCCAGGAGAGAGAGGCGCGGGGGGCGGTCCCGGGTGGCTCACGACCCAATCTGCCTCACCTGCACCTTGCGGGGCGCGGTCAGCGTCTCCACGGCATTGTGCATCAAGCGCAGACCCAGGTCTTCCTGAAGCGTCAGGATGGACTCCGGATGAAACTGCACCGCGGCGATGGGCAGGGCGGTATGTTCAACCGCCATGACCACCCCATCGTCGCTCTCGGCGGTGACACTCAGGCAGGCGGGCAGGCTGTCCCGCACGGCAAACAGCGAGTGGTAACGCGCCGCCCGAAATGTTCCGGGGAGATTGTCATATAGCTGCCCAGCACGAATGTGAATACGTGACGGTTTGCCGTGCATGGGATAGGGGAGCGTCGCCAGGCTGCCCCCAAAGTGCTCGACAATACCCTGGAGGCCGAGACACACGCCAAAGACGGGCAGATTCCGTTTCAGCACAGCGCCGAGCGTCTCCGAGAGGTTGAAATCTCCGGGTTCCCCCGGGCCCGGCGAGAGGACAACCAGGTCGGGCCGGTAGGTATCAAATTCGCACTCGGGAAAACCGGTCCGCAGGGTGAGGACCTCGGCTCCGGTTTGGCGCAGATAATTGGCCAGGGTATGGACAAAGGAGTCCTGATGGTCGATCAGCAGGATTTTCTTATTCCGGCCAACAGGCGCTAGAGGCATCCCTTTTTCCGGAGTAAAACCACGCGGCCGGCGGATAGCGTCGAGAAAGGCAGAGGCTTTGATGTGGGTTTCTTCCTCCTCCGCCTGCGGGTCGGAGTCGTACAGCAGGGTGGCGCCGGCCCGGACTTGGGCCACTCCGTCTTTCAGGCGAATGGTCCGCAGCGTCAGGCCGGTATTCAGGCTGCCGTTAAACCCAATCAGACCCACCGCGCCGCCGTACCAGGCGCGGGGCGATTTTTCGTGATCCTCAATAAACTGCATGGCCCAGGCCTTGGGGGCGCCGGTAACGGTCACCGCCCAGGTATGGGCCAAAAAGGCGTCGAGCGCGTCAAACTCGTCTCTGAGATAGCCCTCCACATGATCGACGGTATGGATCAGCCGGGAGTACATCTCGATTTGACGTCGCCCAATCACACACACGCTGCCCGGTTTGCAAATACGAGACTTGTCATTGCGGTCCACGTCCGTGCACATAGTCAACTCGGACTCGTCTTTCTTTGAGGTCAGCAGTTCAAGAATCCGGTCGGCATCGGTGATCGCGTCCTGCCCGCGGGCAATGGTGCCCGATATGGGACAGGTCTCGACACGCCGGCTTTCGACCCGAACGTACATCTCGGGCGAGGCCCCCACCAGGTATTCGTCCTGTCCGAGGTTGATCAGAAAACCGTACGGCGACGGGTTGCGTTCCCGCAGCCGCCGGAACAGTTCCGCGGGCGAGGCCGAGCAGCCTTCAAAAAACGTTTGCCCAGGCACCACCTCAAACAGGTCTCCCTTTTTGAAGGCTTCCTTGGCCACGGTCACCCCTGTGGCATATTCACCCGGCTCGTGGTCGCAGCCCTGCTTCACCTGGGGGTTTCCCTGATACGCCCGGCTTTCGCCCGTGCGGGGTATGCCGTGCGTCGAGTGTCCGTCTACTTCAAATTCATAGCTGCGCCGCATCGCCCGCTCGCGTCGATGGTCAACCACGATCAATTCGTCAGGGAGATAGAGTACCAGGTCGCGCTGATCGGCCGGACGTTCCAAACGCAGCCGTATCGGCTCAAACTGAAAGGCGAGGTCGTAACCAAACGCGCCATACAGACCCAGATGAGGCTCTGCGGTGCTATAAAAGAGCTGCACCAGCACGCGCAGCACGGAAAAAAGCGAGGCTTGCTGACTGCGCTGCTCCTCCGGGAAGCGTTCACGCGTTGGCGTGACACAGCCAATCAGGTCCTGCCCCCGGACCTCCAGCGAGGCAACGGCGGGAAGCTGCTCAATCATCGCAGTGATGGCCGGTAAGAGCAGGGCGCCGCGCTCGTTCAGAGCTGACACCCAAAAATTCAAGCCACGTCCCCCAATCGCCAGGGGCGGGTTGATAAAGCCCATATCCCAGCGGGTGTAGCGGCCGGGGTATTCATAGCTTGAGGCAAACAGGGCCCCGCGCTGGCTGTCGAGCGCGTCCAGAACGGGCTCGATGGTGTCTGCCGCAGGCAGGTCGTCAATCACCCGATGAACGGTGATTCCCCCACGGGTATGGTAATGGTCGGTGTGTTGGAGCAGGGATGTCATATTGGCCTCGCTATCCTCCGTTGATGGAGCCGGGCCTATACAAAAAAGGCCGCAACCTTGGGAGAGGCGGCGGCCTAAAAAAGACAGAGCCGCCTCTCAGCGAAAAGGCGGCTCCGATTGCAGTCGTTATCCTACGTCCGGGCCACCTCCTCGGGCAGCCACCACCAATTCCGGTTATGCTGGAATATGGAATGGTTCGGACGATTCATCATAGACAGACTATTATACCTGGCACGAACAAAAAGACAATTGCTCCTGAGAGTGCTGGGTTATGAGGCGTTTGCGCGCACGTTGTGGAAGGTCTAGGACGTGAGTGAGAGGCAAACTATGACCGGCAACCAAGTCTCCCTCCGCCCACTGACAGGTGGGGATGCGGCGGCCTTTGTGCCGTGGGTCAACGACCCTGAGGTGACCCGCACGCTGGCTGTCGGAGCGGCTGTTATGGACAGACAAGCGGAGCGGGCCTGGATTGAAAAGATGAATGCCAGTGGGCACGCTGTGCTCTTCGGCATTATTATCCAGGAGACCGACCGGCTTATCGGTTCGGTCGGGCTGAGTCAGATCGACTTGCGACATCGAAGTGCCAGTCTGGGCATGATGATTGGCGAGAAAAGTATGTGGGGCAAAGGGTACGGAACGGAGGCGACACGGCTGGTGGTGCGCCATGCTTTCGAGGAACTCCGTCTGAATCGTGTCCAACTCCAGGTGTACGAATATAATCTGCGCGGCATTCGCGTGTACGAAAAAGTCGGCTTCCGGCGGGAAGGCGTGCTGTGCCAGGAGCATGTGTACGACGGCCGTTTTTGGGATACGGTCGTCATGGCGATCTTGCGCGAGGAATGGGAGAAAAGGCCGGCTTTGCCTGCGTCCGAGCCGGGCAAAACCTAAAAATCCCCTCCTCGGAGGGGTGGCCGAAGGCCGGGGTGGGTTCCCCTGGTTAGCCAGACAAAACCTACCCCGTCGCTCGCGCGGCACCCTTCCCAAGAGGGGATATGTAATGAGTAATGCGCAACCCCTTCCGTATCGGCACAGCCATCTATCTCCGCCCGCTGGAGCCTGAGGATGTTCCCGGCCTGACCGACTGGACAAGCCAGCCAGCCGTGCGGACTGCTCTAGATCTCTTTTACCGTCCGCTGGACCAGTCCGCCGCAGAGCTGTTTCTGGAACGCACCAAAAACGACGCGCACGATATCGTCCTTGGTATTGTCGCGCGGGAAACCGGGACCCTGTGCGGTTTCATCGGTCTCAATCGCATTGACCAGGAAAACAGCCAGGTCCAATTAGGATTTTTTCTGGGCGCGCAAAAGGCGGACGGTGAGCGCTGTCTGTCCGAAGCCGTCGGCCTGATGAAACGCTATGTGTTTGAAGATATGAATATGAACCGTCTGTGGCTGTACGTGGATGCCACGGCAACTCGGACTATCAACATGCTGGAACGGCAGGGTTTCGGCCGTGAAGCAATACTGCGGCAGGACCGCTGTCGGAACGGACGGTATGCCGACACGGTCGTGATGGGGCAGGTAAGAAGAGATGTGAGAGCATAACGTATAGGAGTAAGCCTTCCGCCCCCAGCGTGTTTCGTCCCTTTACCCCTTCGGTAGCCCCAACACCCGTTCACCCATGATATTCTTCTGAATCTCACTCGTTCCGCCGGCAATCGTGTACTGCCGGGCGCTGAGAACACGGTTAAACCAGCGTGGGGCGTCGGGGACGAGGTCGGTCGCCTGCTCGGTAATGGCCGCACCGGCGAGGAGTTCGCTGGCAAACGCGGCAATATCAATACCCAACTCCGAGCCGCACAGCTTCAGCATGGAGCCTTCCGGACCTGGGGGCAAACCCTTGAGCAACTTGGTCAGGCCGCGTAAGCGGGTGTATTTCAGGGCCTGGCTTTCAATGTGAAATTGGGTCAGCCTGTGCCGCACCCAGGACTGCTCCCAGGCCGGGCTGCCGTCGAGGTGGACCTGTTGGGACAGTTCCACCAAACGGCCAATCTGGTCGTCATAATTCCCGACGCCGGCATAGGCGCGCTCGAACATTAAGGTCGTCATGGCGACCTTCCAGCCCTGGTTGAGCGGGCCGACCAGGTTGGTCTTGGGCACGCGCACGTCTTCGAAAAAGACTTCGTTGAAATGCGCATGACCATTCATCAGCACCAGGGGCCGGACCGTCACCCCGGGAGTCTTCATATTGACCAGCATATAGCTGATGCCGCGATGCTTGGGCGCGTCCGGGTCGGTCCGGACCAGCATGAAAATCCAGTCTGCGTACTGCGCGCCCGAAGTCCAGACCTTCTGGCCGTTGATGATGAAATCGTCGCCCTCGGCCACGGCTTTGGTTTGCAGGCCGGCCAGGTCCGAGCCCGCGCCGGGCTCGGAATAGCCCTGACACCAGACATCATCGCCGTTCAGTATCCGCTTGAGGAAGCGTTCCTTTTGTTCCTCCGTGCCCCAGTGCATGAGCGTCGGACCGCACAGGGCAATGCCGGAGTAGCCGGGTAAGACCGGCGCGTGGGCGTTGGTGTATTCTTCGTCAAAAATGACCTGTTCCAGCAGTCCGGCGCCGCGTCCGCCGTATTCTGTGGGCCAGGCAATACCGACCCAGCCGCCGGCGTACATGCTGCGCTGCCAGATACGGCGTTTTTCAAATGTTTCCCGGTCCGGGGCGACCCGCCCGTCTTTGGGGTCGTCGGCACACAGGGAAGGGTCCAGATTCGTGGCCAGCCAGTTGCGGACTTCGCCCCGAAAGGCGTCATGTTCAGGCGTGTATTGAAAATCACTATGCGTCCTCTCTGCGTTTTGTACTGGGGACGTTTACGCACGCGTCCTGAGAGCGGGC
>WTHD01000504.1 GCA_011523265.1 Candidatus Binatota bacterium | reverse complement strand
ATGGAAATCTGGCTGTAGCGTGTGTCGCCGACGTTGGTCAGCGTGTGGGTCACGCCTTTGACCGGAGGCATAATGACTTGGCCGGCCTCAGGATAATGCGTCTGGCGCTCGGGTTCCGGCCCGGCGAGCGTTGACCTGAGCTTTGAGCCCTCAAGACAAATCACCACTTCGTCAAACTCGTGGGTATGCTGCCTGGTGGACTGGCCGGGTTCCAGCACGAGTTTCCAGACGGCGATGCGCTCGTGGTCGATAAGCAGGATGGGTTTGACAGTGGTGCCGGCGGCGTTCACTGGCGTGTAGACCAGAACCGCAAGGCCCGCTCCGAGGCCGCCCAGTGCTAGCACCAAGCCGACACTCAGCCCCAGGAAAAAACGTTTCATGTCCGGCGCTTTCTCGTGCCGCTGTTCGGCCTATTTGGCCCGGGAGACATATTCCCCGGTTTCGGTGTCCACCCGAACGGACTCGCCGATATCGATAAAGCCGGGAACGCGGACGACCAGGCCGGTTTCCATGGTGGCCGGCTTCAACTCGTTGGTGACGGTTGCCCCTTTCATGGCGGGTGGGGTGTCGGTCACGGTGAGATCAACCGTCTTCGGCAGGCTGATGCCGACCGGATTGCCTTCGTACAGATCGAGGGTGATCTTCATATTGGGGA
The DNA here is from genome assembly GCA_011523265.1 of Candidatus Binatota bacterium. Classification (GTDB taxonomy): domain Bacteria; phylum Desulfobacterota; class Binatia; order Bin18; family Bin18; genus Bin18. Next base: position 8,079 of record WTHD01000504.1, on the reverse strand, counting down.
CAAGATAGTGCACCGAGCCGCCAAGCAGGTCTTTCGACAAGGTAATCTGCTCGTAATCCTTGGAGTTCATGAAGCAGTACTCATCGCCGGATTCGTACAGATATTCCATTTCCCGCTGTTCGAGCGTGACCCGGTCGACTTTGTCGTTCGAGCTGAATTTATGCTCTGTTTGTAAGCCGCTCCGCAGATTGCGAAGTTTGGTTTGTACAAAGCCGCGCTTATTGCCGGGAGTGACGTGTATCAAATCCATGATGCGATGGAGATCGTTCTGATAGATGACAAGCGCCCCCACGCGCAGCTGCGTCGCTGGTATGAGCATCCGTCCTACATCCTCCTATTCGTGGCTCTTTTCAGTCGTGTTACTCTCCCATTGGCTTGGTAAAGCGGGCAAGGCGAGGTCGCGCTAATGCAGTTGATCTGCGGCCGGCGTTGACGGTGCGAAAATCGGCGAGCCATGGTGATGCACGATAAACCATTGGCCGTCCTGCTTTTCAAACAGATTCGTCGTCAAAATCCGTGACCGAGAGGTGCCGTCCGGTCCGCCCGATTCGAGGTTTTCGATGAGGACCACCCAGCCCAGGCTTCCGGACACTTCGACACGGACATCGGTCAAATCAAACCGCATGGATTGCGTATTGGTGAAAATCCGCTCCCAACTCGCCATCACCGGCCCCCAGCCTGTCAGGAGCGGCCATCCCGGATGGACGCATTTGATGTGGCTGGCTTGCAGCCAGACCTTTTCCATCTCTTTGATGTCCAGGGTTTCAAAGGCGCGGTAAAAGGCCTGGTTTGCCGCGCTGACAGCGTCGCGTTCTTCCATATGCCTTTCCTATGACGGTTTCGGGGCCATGAAAACCAGGACGGTCAGTTGCTCGGCGCTGGTATTGCTGACACCATGCTCGGCCCCGGACGGAGCTATCGCAATGTCGCCAGCTCCAAGTTCCCTGGTTTCCTGTCCAATTCGGACCGTGGCCCGTCCGTCAAGTATGTAATAGATTTTGTCGGAACCGGTATGGGTGTGGGGTGTCTGCTCCTGTCCGGGTTCAAAGCCGTACACATCGCAGAACATGCGGTCGGTCGTAAACAGATTGACTTTTTTCATCTTCTCGGACGAAAAAGCAATCTGGGCGGCGACCTGCTTAAAAACATCCATTGTTGTCCACCTTTTGATCCGCTTGATGTTGGTCCGTGTACTCCATAGGGATGCATACCACCTTTGTTAGATACTCAAAACCCCTGAGCCGGACCTACGGGAGAAGATTGATCCTTCTCGGCGGGCATTATATTTTGAAAAAATTCTTGTCTCTCAAACCTTTTCTCTGGCATACTATAGGTATAGGTTTAATTGGTTGCCCTTGGAGGTGGTTGGCGTGGATCTTCCTCGGTGTCGAAAATGTCCAAAAGGAGTGCTTGTCCCCTTGTCCGATTACGGTCCGCGGGGATCAGATCTCGACTTCAAAGTCTGGGCATGTACGAATCCGGCCTGTTGCTTCACTATTCGGATTGACAAAGGGGTTGTTCACTTCGGGGAGAACGAACCAAAACGTCACCACGAGCATCGTCGCTCGTAAGGACGACTCCCGGTCGGTCCATCCTTTCCCCTGCCTTTTTTCTCCCTGTTCTCTCCAGTGCATATCGCTCTTGGGTGAACGCTCATACGCCCCGGGTCTCGGCTTGTTTTGTTCCGGTCAGCCTTGGTATGAGAACGCTGAGCCTATGAGAAATGAGGGGAAGATATGAAACAGGCACTCGCGGGAGTTCGCGTCCTGGAATTTACCCAGGTCATGGCCGGGCCGTTTTGCGCCATGCTCCTTGGGGACTTGGGAGCCGATGTCATTAAGGTCGAGCCGCCCGGCGGCGATACCACCCGGCGCATGGGCAAACGGCAGGGGATGGAGAGTACCGGCTATTGGGCGGTCAACCGGAACAAGCGCGGTATTGTGCTCAACCTCAAAGACCGCCGCGCCCAGGATCTTGTACGGACACTCGCGCGGCAGGCTGATGTGGTGGTAGAGAATTATCGTCCGGGTGTGATGGCCGGATTCGGCTTGGACTATGACAGTCTGAAGCAGGAGCAGCCCAGCCTCATCTACGCCTCGGTATCCGGCTTTGGCTCAACCGGCCCGTACGCGCACAAGGGGGGCTTTGATCTCGTGGCCCAGGGCATGTCGGGCATTATGTCCGTGACGGGCGAGGAAGGCAGGCCACCGGTCAAATGCGGGATTCCCGTGACCGACCTCGGAGCCGGTCTCTTTGCCGAACAAGCCATTCTTGCCGCCTACATTCATCGGCTCAAAACAGGCGAGGGCCAATATATTGATACGTCGTTGCTGGAAGCGGGTGTCGCCCTGTCGGTCTGGGAATCGACCCAATATTTTTCAACCGGAGGTATCCCCGAGCCCATGGGCTCGGCCCATCGTATGTCGGCTCCGTATCAGGCGATTCGCTGTGCAGACGGCTATATCAATCTGGGTGCGGCCAATACCCGCACCTGGGAGAAGTTTGCCCACGCCATTGGACGCCCCGAACTGCTGGACCGGTCCGAATACGCGGAAGATGGTCTCCGCGTCAAAAACCGCCATCAACTCACACGAGAAATAGAAGCCGTCACTACCCAGCAGCCGCGCTCGTACTGGCTCGCCGTGCTCGAAGAGGTCGGCGTCCCGTGCGGACCCATCTCAAATTACGCCGAGGTTTTTGCCGACCCGCATATTCAAGCGCGCGGCATGGTGCAGGAGATGGAACATCCGGTTGGAGGGACCGTACAGGTGCTGGGTCCGGCGGCGAAACTGTCCGAGACGCCGGTACGGCTGGCTCGCCGTTCTCCGTTGTACGGGGAGCATACCGCCGAGGTGTTGGCCGAGATTGGCTGTGCGCAGGCTGAAATTCAGGAATTGGAAAAAGCCGGAGTCATAGCGACGCGATCCGGCTCTCCTCAATGATGTGCCAGGATCTGCGCTCCGTAGACAAACAGTACACCGGCAAGGGTTGCCACCGGGAGCTGGCGTGAGTGACTGGCGTCATGCGCCGCGGGGAGGAGACTCCCGGCTCCCAGGTAGAGAAAGACTCCGCCAAACCACGCCAGCAGCAGGGCGAGTAATGCCGTTTGAAAGGTTACAAACGACTGGGCATAGACGCCGACAAGTGGTGCCAGCGCGGTAAGAACGAGCATGATTCTGGTGGCCCGAACGGTCTGCTGCGTACCGAGCATGACGCCGGCAATACTCGCGCCGTCCGCTATTTTGTGAAGCGTAATACCCAGGGCAATCGCCCAGCCCACATGCTCGCCAGCGTGAAAGCCCTGGCCTATGGCAAACCCATCAAAAAGACTATGTACCAGAATGCCGGTTGCGCCCCAGATGCCGGCGTGCGGAGCGTGAGCATGGTGCGCGGCTTGTTCGGCGGGTGTCTCTCGCTGATGGGTGAGATGCTCGACGAGATAGAAACACAGAAACCCTAAAGCACAGGACAACAAGATATGATGATGATGGAAGGTCGAGCCGGTGGTTGAGAGCAATTCCAGCGACTCCGGAATGACTTCCATCAACGCCCCGGCAATCAATACGCCCGCGCAAAAGGCAAAAACCATGCCCTGATAGACCTGGAGGCGTAAAACGAGCAGCCCGCCACAAAGGGTCAGGACAAAAGTCGCTCCAGCTACCCAAAATGCTATCATCATCGTGTTCCGTCGAAAGCTGTGCTCGAAGCATCCTCTGACCGGGCGAGGTCAGCCTACCAATTTGGAGCACGCGGCACTATCCCCTCAGAGTTGCCAATACAAGCCAGATGTAGTGGCTGTCCTGTTGTAAAGCTGAAGCAGTCACCCACATGAAGACATGTCATGAAGGACTGACGGACGCCTGGGTGGCTCGTGACTCGGTCTCATGCTCCTTGCTCGACAGGCCCTCCAGCCCTTCTTTGACCAGCCAGGGAATCATGAGGAGAGCGGCGACCGGGTCGGCCCACCACCAGCTAAGCGCCGCGTTTGCTCCGAGTCCAAGCAAGAGGGTAAACGACAGATAGGAGCAGGCCAGCGTCTCTTTGGCCTCAGCCCGCAGTGCCCGGCTGCCGACCTCTGCTGCCGCCCGCAACTTCCCGAACGAGACCAGCGGCATAATAATAAGTGAGGCTGTGGCCAGCAGCATGCCGATAGTACTCGCGCTCGGCACCTCTCGATGCCACAGCATCCAAACGGACTGGATCAGGACGTACAGGGCGAGGGCCATAAAAGACAGACCCACAAAGCGGTGGACTACCAGGTCAGCGCGGGCGACCCGGTCAGAATCCGCCCCGCGCGCCTCAAGACGCAGCCGCCAGATGAGGACGCTGGCGGCCACGAGTTCAATGACGCTGTTGGAGCCAAATTCAATCAGGGCAATACTCGCCGCTTCAACGCCGGCCCACAGCGCAATAACGGCCTCCACCACGTTATAGAGCATGGTCGTGACAACCAGGATGATCCCGACCCGCAGCCAGTCCGGGGAGCCCTGTGCCTTCTCCATCCGTCGCCCTCCCTCTGCCTCTGTCCTCATATCTTTTCATGGACGGAGCAGAAAGCAAAACTCGGCGAAAAGGACGAGTATCTAACGCGGTCGCACTGCACGAAAGAGCCAGGTCGCGGCCAACAGCAGGGCGAGGCAGGCGGCGGCCATCTGACCGGGGGGGTAATCGTACGCATTCGCCACAATAAAGGCGAAGACACTCATGCCGAGAGAGACCAGCGGAGCCAGGATGAACAGGCTGCCGGCCGTCCGACCCAGGCTCTTGGCAACCAGAGCCGGCAGCACCAGGCTCGCAAAGGCAAACACCACGCCGGAAACACGGATGGAAAACCCGACGGTCAGACCCAGCCAGGTCGAGAGCAGGCCGTTCCAGAGCCCGGTTCTCAGGCCGACCGCGCGGGCCATGACCGGGTCAAGGGTGATCAGCAGGACAGAGCGGTAATACACAACCAGGACCGAGCCGGTCAGCAGCGTCATGCCGGCAAAAATCCAGACATCTTCGGCGCGTGCTCCGATGATCGTGCTGGACAACAGGCGGTTGACTTCCTCCATGCCGTGTGGGCTGTGGGAGAGCAGCAGAACGGAGGCGCTCACCGAGAACAGAAAGACCCAGCCGGTGATGGCCTCGTGTGTTTCCTGACCGGCCCGCCGTCCGCCGCCCGTGGTGAGAAAGGCGGCCAGCACGGCAAACAACCCGCCCATGAGGGAATGGACCAGATCGGAGTTCAACCAGGAATCCGGACCGAGCAGGCTACCGGACCAGATGCCTAGGGCGATGCCCAACAACGACGCTTGCGAGACCGCCGCGCCGATGAAGATCTGATCGCGGGCAACCACCAGCACCCCGATCAGCGACAGTAGGATACCAATCAACCAGCCGGATAGATAGGCGTTCTGGAAGAGCCACCACGAACTCACGAAGCTGTCGATCATTGCGGAGCCTGGGCATGCAGATCGGACGAACCCTCTGGCGAGACGTGCAGATGAATACGCTGGCCGCGACCATAGACACGATCCAGGTTGGATTCGTTCAGTACCTCGGATTTGGGACCGGCAATCACAGTCCCCTGCGCAACCAGGCCGATATGGGTGGCGTAGCGTTCGGCCAGACCAAGATTATGGGTGACGAACAGACAGGTGTTGTGCTCCCGCTCGTGAATATCGGTCAAGGTTTGCAGAAAGTCGCCTTCCGCAGCCAGGTCAAGATTGTTCGTCGGCTCGTCCAGAATCAACAGGGCCGGGCGTCTCACCATTGCTCGGGCAACCAAAGCGCGTTGGCGCTGGCCACCCGACAGCGTCCAGTAGTTTTTGTGCTTCAGTTGGGCCAGATCAAATATGCCTAGTGCCCGGTCCAGATATTCCCGTCGCGTGGTCCGGTTTAGGGCGGTGCCGACCAGACCCAGACCAATGAACTCGCGAATCGTAATCGGCAGCGTGGGATTGATGTCACAGCGTTGCGGCACGAATCCGACCCCGTTGGCTACCTGCCGGTGGAGACGGCCCGTCTGCGGCTTGAGCAGTCCCAGCAAGGCCTGGAGCAGGGTGGTCTTGCCGCTGCCGTTCCGGCCCAGCACGAACCACAATTCACCGGCCCGGATCGTCAGATTAACGCGCCCGAGCACAACAAAGTTGCCGTAGCCGACCGACAGATTGGTCGTTTGCAGAACAACATCGCTGTCCATGAGGCGGTACTGTACTAGTCAGCGGTCTGACACTGCAAGCAGGTCTGGCAGAGGTGCCGGTTCAGCAGATGCCCGCACGCCAGCAGCACGGCTCCGAGAACGACACACACGACCTCGGTCGTCTCTTCGGGAGAAAGGCGTCCACCGACGATAAGCAGGAGTGCCGACCCGAGCAGCAGCAGAGTGCGGCGTTGGTGGTGAATGCGCAATCCCCAGCACAGGCTCCCCACGGCCAGTACGAGTGAGGTACCCAGAAGCAGGGTTTCCACCGATTCGTCAGCAAGAAAGCCGAGCCCTACGAACGGTAGCAGAGAGAGGAGCAGGGGAGTCGCCATGCAATGAGCGGCGCAGGCCAGCGACAGCCCCGCCCCGAATTGGTCCACCCACAGAGTGGCCGTGCTTGGCTTAGGGGAAAGGGAGAGGGCTGAATGGGAAAACATGCGTCTCGACCTGATGCCCTAGTTGGTTATGCCCGCTAAGGCGGCTGCGAGTTGCTTCACGTTGTAATCCAGCATATCGAGGTAATGTGCCGTGCCAGGGCGAGAGTCGCCTTGTTCGGCCATGGGGACGATGGCCGCGCCGGAGTTCTCGGAGACGAATTGGACATAGCGGGGATCGTAATAGGTCGCTGTCAGAACGGCTTTCACGCTGTTCGTCTTCATCAACTCGATCACCACGCCCATATGTTTCGTGGTTGGGAGTATACCCGGCAGGGGTTCGAGATAGGCAACCATGTCGAACCCGAAGAGTTGGGCAAAATACACCCAGGCGTTATGGTCGCCGACGAGCTTGCTGCCGGCATGGGGCCGCAGGCTGCCAAGCCAGCCGCCCAGCAGGGCCTCCTGGCCCTGACTCTTGAGAAAGTTATCCAGCCGTCCGTGTCGGGCCAGCACTGCCAGCTTCTCGAAGTCGTAGGCGTCGGCCAGGCCCTGGCCGACCAGAGCCACACCCAGGCGCCGCCGGAAGTCGGCATAGCGCTCGGCGAAATACGGCGCGTTGGCCGGTCGGAGGGCGCTCAGCCGGTCCCGCAGCAGCAGCGCCACCCGCAGGCCGTTTATGGGGTCGAGCAGATAATGCGGGTTACCGGATGGATGAATATCTCCCATGGAGCGGTCGACCGGCACGTTCGGAACCTCAAGCGGAGCGATGATCGTGGACGCATCGATATAGCCCTGGCCGCCGGGGAGAATAGCGCCGTTCCGGGCATTTTGCAGCAGGGGCGGCGCCCAGCCAATTTCCAGGTCCAGCCCGATCTGGATATACACATCGCAAGTACTCAGGGCTTTGATGAAGCTCGGCTTGGGTACCACGAAGTGGGGGTTTTCCGTACCCTTGGCAAAGACCGTCAGCGTGGTCTGTTCGCCGCCGATCTCCTGGACCAGGCTGCCGAGGTCGGGAACCGTGGCACAGACTTTGAGCGGCTGGGCCTGAGCGAACGGGGTCAACCCCAGGCCGGTAACCAGACTTACGAGTGTTATGACAGAGATAAGAAAACGGATCATCAACATGGCCTATTCTCCTGCTGTTCGCTTAGAATTGGTGCGCGGCATGGGCCCCGTACAGCCACTCGAAGCCGAGCCAGATGGTATGCGCGTCGTCATTGAGGTGGCTGGCCATATCGTAGTTGTACTGGAGCCGGATGCGCGAGAACTCGGTCGGCCGCCAGACCAGCAACGGAGAGAGGCGGTGGCGGTCATCCCGGAAGGGGTCGTTCTTGCGTCCGCCGACGCTCTGCCCGCTCCCGCCGGCGTACTCATAGCGCAGGCCGGCGGCCCATCTGTTCCGAAAACCGTACAAAAGCTGGGTGTACAGACCCCAGTCCTTGAGCGTGCGACCCGGCAGGGTGGCGAAATCGCCGGTCTCGGTTTCCTGAGTGTAGCGGGCCACGTGATAGT
>WTHD01000255.1:4478-8792 GCA_011523265.1 Candidatus Binatota bacterium | reverse complement strand
GTATGCAATCGACTCCTGCCCATCCCATCTCACGCAGGACAGCCGCCGCTTGGCTGAAATTCGCATGAAGGGTGACATGCTGACCGACGAACGGCGCTAACCGTCGTCGCGCGACCAGCAGCGCCCGTGGGTCACGGTCAAGCCCCAGCAGCCTGCCTTTTCCACAACTGGACTCCAACAGCGCCGCAGCGTGTCCGCCTCCCCCAAGCGTCCCGTCAAGAATATCACCGCCAAGACAAGGTTGCAGAAAGGAGAGGACCTGCTCCAGCATGACAGGGACGTGCCCGGGCGCTTGGATGGGCTGAGTCGAGTCTGAAGAGGGGGATGCTGCGTGCATGGGGGCTCTGCTCGTCTTGAACCTGTTCCTATATGTCTGCTGCCATACCTGCGTTCAAATTACTGAATAACCGTGGGTCTTGAGCAAGATCTTTTTCAGACTCTTCATTAAATTCTTGCCATACCGCCTTGTCCCATATACGAAATTTCTCAAGCGCAGCGGCAAACATGACGTCCTTCCTCAGGCTGGCATATTCTCTGAGGAGCGGAGGAATTAAAATACGGCCCTGCTTATCAACGGCACATTCCTGAGCGTTAGAGAGATAAAAGGTCTCGATTTTTAAGAAGTTTTGATCAAAACGGGGCTTTTTCCTCAGGTCCTGCTCAAAGCTTTCCCATTCCGCATAGGGGTACACATCAAGACAGCGGAAGGAGGCCAAGATAAATTTCGTGACAATCAGTCGAGCATCGTTCCGCCCAACCAATATCTCTCGAAATTTCGAGGGGATACTGACCCTGCCTTTCTCGTCAATAGTATGTTCAAAACTTCCGCGAAACACGAATCTACCCTAATCCCCACTTTCTCCCACTTTCTCCCACGACTATAGTATGCGCCATTTTTTGTGTCAAGCGAAAACCAAAGACTTTTAGGCAGGTTAGGCGCGGATATAAGGGCCAGGCAGGAGCATTGACTCCGCCGCACCGCTTCGATACATCATGTCTTTACCAAGGAGGGAGGGAGAGCTGACAGCCTGGATACGGGGAGCCCATCCGGGCTTTTTTATGCGTGTAGCGTGGGTATGCCGATGCTAAAGCGATATTTACTCACTCCGGGGCCGACGCAGGTTCCGCCCGAAGTCTTGTTGCGCATGTCGCAGCCCCTCATTCATCATCGCACCCCTGAATTCAGCCAACTCTTTGCCGAAGTACAGCGTGGCCTCCAATGGCTGTTCCAAACCACCCAGGACGTACTCATCCTGGCGGCCTCGGGCTCCGGGGCGATGGAAGCGGCCATCACGAATACCTGCTCGCCCGGAGACCGCGTCATTGTCGTCAATGGTGGGAAGTTCGGTGAACGCTGGCTGAAAATCTGCGCGGCGTTTGGTGTGCAAACCGAAGAGATTGCGGTTGAATGGGGGCAGGCCGTGACGGTTGAGGCGGTCGCCAAGGCACTGCGGCATCAGCCCAAAGCCAAGGCTATTCTGATGCAGGCCAGTGAGACTTCGACAACGGCCCTCCACCCGGTCCGAGAGATTGCCGCCCTGACGCGGGACGCTGAGACCCTGCTCATTGTCGATGGCATTACTGCGATTGGCGCAATCGATATCCCCATGGACGGCTCCGGGATTGATGTGCTCATCACCGGCTCACAAAAGGCCCTGATGCTGCCCCCGGGGCTGGCGTTTATCGCCCTCAGTCCGAAAGCCTGGCAGCACGCGGAACGGGCCCGGCTTCCCCGCTTCTACTTTGACCTGCAAAAGGAGCGCACGGAACAAGCCAAACATACCACCGCCTACACCCCGGCCATTTCTCTGATTAGCGGCTTACACGAGGCGCTCCAGCAACTCCGGGCAGAAGGGCTCGAACAGGTCTGGGCCCGCCATACCTTGTTGATGACCGCAACCCATGCCGCCGTACGCGCCCTGGGTCTGCGTCTCTTAGCCGCGACCCATCCCAGCCCGGCCGCAACCGGCCTATGGCTCCCGCCCAGCGTTGATGGCGTGCGGTTGCTGACCTATATGCGCGACCGTATGGGTGTTGATCTTGCCGGTGGACAGGACCATCTCAAAGGGAAAATCGTGCGTATTTCTCACCTTGGCTATGCTGGCCCTTTTGATGTCATTACGGCCGTCAGCAGCCTTGAAATGGCCCTGAATCGATTTGGGGTCACGCTGACGTTGGGCAGTGGCGTCCGAGCCGCCGAAGCCGTTCTCCTCCCAAGCTGGCCGCCCGCCGAATGATTGACCCGAGCGACGAGTACCCGCATGTCACACAAAGTGCTTATTACCGACCCGCTCGCCCCTCAGGGGGTGGAGCGGCTGCAAGCCCAGTCGGATATCGACTGCGCCGTTCAACCGGGACTGACCGAACAGGAACTTGCCGAGCAGATCGCTCCGTATCAGGGCCTGATTATTCGGAGCGGGACTCGCGTCACGCCGGAGGTTCTTGCGGTCGCCCAAAACCTGCGCGTGATTGGTCGGGCTGGTATCGGCGTTGATAATATCGACGTTGAGGCCGCAACCAAACGTGGCATCGTGGTCATGAACACGCCTGGCGGGAACAACGTCACTACGGCCGAGCACACCATCTCTCTCCTCCTCGCCCTGGCGCGCAATATTCCGCAAGCCGCCGCCTCGCTCAAGGCCGGCCACTGGCAGCGCTCACAATTCACGGGAACCGAAGTCTGCAATAAAGTGCTCGGCTTGGTCGGCCTGGGCAATATCGGAACCATCGTTGCCGAGCGTGCCCTCGGGCTACGGATGCGAGTCGTCGCCTACGACCCCTTCGTCACCTCAGAAGCGGCCGCCAGAATGAATGTCGAACTCGTCCCGCTAGAGGAGCTCTATCGGCAAGCGGATTTTATGAGTGTGCACACGCCCCTGACCAAGGAAACGCGCGGTTTGATCGATACCCACGCCTTTATCCAGATGAAAGACGGGGTGCGCATTATCAATTGCGCGCGGGGCGGGATCGTCGACGAAGCCGCCCTGCTTGACGCACTGGAACATGGGAAGGTCACGGGCGCAGCCCTGGACGTTTTTGTCGACGAGCCGCCCCCGGCAGACCACCCCCTCTTACAGCGACCGGATGTGATCTGCACCCCACATTTGGGGGCCGCCACAGACGAGGCTCAAATCAATGTCGCTATTGCCATTGCCGACCAGATCGTCCATTTCCTCCAGCGTGGGGTGATTCAGAACGCGGTGAATTTCCCCGCCCTGAGTCAAGAGCAACTGGCCATTCTGGAACCGTATCTTTTCCTGGGTGAAAAGCTCGGCAGCTTTCTCGCCCAGATTACGCCGCACGCCCCGCGCGAGATCCATATCGAGTACAGCGGGGAAATTACCGCCTATGAGGTCGCACCAGCCACCGCAGCAGTGCTGCGCGGGATACTCAGTCCGATTCTCGAACAGGCGATTAATGTGGTGAATGCGCCGCTCGTTGCGCGTGAGCGCGGTATCCGCGTTGTCGAGTCGCGTAGCAGCACTCCGAGTGATTTTTTGAATTCTATCGCCGTTAGCGTGCAGACCAGGGACAGCGTCAACTCTGCCGCGGGGGCGGTCTTCAGCAATCAGACCGTGCGCCTGGTGCGGGTCAATCATTTTCATCTGGAAGCCGTGCCCGAGGGAACGATTCTGCTGCTGAATAACAAAGATGTTCCTGGTGTGGTCGGCCAGGTAGGCACCCTCCTCGGTACCCTGGGGATCAATATTGCCGGCCTGGAACTGGGTCGAGAGAAAATCGGTGGAGAAGCCATCTCCCTGATTCATGTCGATGACCAGATCTCGCCTGAGGTCCTGGCCGCGTTACGCAGACTCGACCCTATTCTCTCGGCTCAACTGATCCGTTTATGAGTGTTGAGGCGGAAAGAAGGAGCAAGCAGCCAATGAGCACACTCGTTGTTGTCGGCGTCCAGTGGGGCGATGAAGGCAAAGGCAAGGTGGTGGACCTGCTCTCCCGCGAGGCGGACGTCATTGTCCGTTTTCAGGGTGGGAACAACGCGGGTCACACCCTGGTTGTTGGGGGGAAGAAAACCATCGTCCGGCTCATCCCGTCGGGCGTACTGCACGACGGCAAGGTGTGCGTGATCGGCAACGGCGTGGTGGTCAACCCCGAAGTGCTGGTTGAGGAAATCGATGCCCTTCAGCAGCAGGGGCGCCTGTCTGACCCGGACTCGCTCAAGATCAGTGAAATCGCCCACCTGATTACCCCCTACCACAAGGCCATCGATCTCGCCCGAGAACGGCTTCGCGGCGAGGGCAAGATCGGGACGACCGGCCGGGGGATTGGTCCCACGTACGAAGACAAGATGGCCCG
>WTHD01000255.1:0-4378 GCA_011523265.1 Candidatus Binatota bacterium | reverse complement strand
AGATCGGGACGACCGGCCGGGGGATTGGTCCCACGTACGAAGACAAGATGGCCCGTGTCGGGATTCGCTTCGTCGATCTCCTGGACGAAGACGTGTTCGCCCAGAAGTTGGAACGCAACCTCGAAGAGAAAAATATCTACCTCGGTACCCAGCTGAAAGAACAGCCCCTCGAGTATCAACACATCTTTGATCACTACCGCCGCCTGCGCGACCGTCTGGCCCCCCATGTCACCAATACCTCGCGCTATATTCACGACGCGATTGAGGCCGGCCAGAAGGTGTTGTTCGAAGGCGCGCAGGGCACCATGCTCGACGTGGACCACGGGACCTATCCGTTTGTGACCTCATCCAACACCATCGCCGGGGCGGTGTGTACGGGAGCGGGGATTGCGCCGCAGCAGCTTCGCAACGTCATTGGTATCTCCAAGGCGTACACCACACGGGTCGGCAGCGGGCCTTTCCCGACCGAAGAGCACGGCGCGGACGGCGAAAAGCTGCGTCGCGATGGCGGTGAATTTGGAACCGTCACCGGCCGGCCCCGACGCTGTGGCTGGTTCGATGCCGTTGTGGTGCGGACGGCGGCGCGGCTGAGTGGCCTGAACGCCATGGCGCTGACCAAGATCGACGTGCTGAGCGGTCTGCCCACCCTGCGGGTGTGTACGGGATATCGCTACCGGGGACAGGAATATGACGAGGTTCCGGCGGGTGCGCACATCCTCGAACAGGTCACCCCCATCTATGAGGAGCTCCCCGGCTGGACCGAGCCGCTGACCGCCATGCGCAGCCTGGACGCCCTGCCGCGCAACGCCCGTCAGTACGTCGAACGCCTCGAAGACTTGGTGAACGTCCCGGTCAAAATGATTTCCGTTGGGGCCGGTCGAGAAGAAACTATTTTGATTCGTCCAACGTTTTTTTAAGCGTTGCGGTTGAGAAACCAACCTCTGGAAAGACGAGGAAGGCCAAGCCGCCACAGATATTCGCCCCCAGCACGATGGCGCTCCAGACCAAGCCAAAGGCGAGTGCCTCGTCCCGTCCTATCCCCCACAGGGCAAGACACAGAACATAGCCTCCCTCTCGTATCCCCAGCCCGCCAAAACTGACGGGCAGGGCGCTCAAGATTTGGACCACCGGGACAAAAAGGACGAGGTACCATAACGGGACCGCGAGCCCGAGGGCAGCAGCCACCACCGCATGTAAGCCGAGCTGAAAGAGATGAAAGCCGAGAGACAGGCCACACACGGAGCCGAGCAGGGCCAGGTCCGTCCGGTAGGGCAGGATGAGCTGGTCTACATAGCGCCGGACGATATTGCCCGGTGGCGTGCAGCGTTCAACCAGCCGGGGGAGGCCCCACCACAGGGCGACGCTCCCGCCGGCCGCGGTCAGCATGCCATAATACAGCTCAACCGGCAGCACGCTTGGGCCCCACAGCAGAAAACCGCCCGCACTCACCCAGACCAGCATCACCAAGCCGCTCACCCGGTCGGCGAGGACGGACTGGAGCGCAGCGCCCAAACGGGCGCGGCCTCGCGCCAGCAGATAGCTCCGTCCCACATCCCCGGCCACGACGCTCGGGGCGAACACATTCAGATACATGCCGGCAAAGTAGTAGGTGATAAAGGTTTTTAGCGGTTGTCCAAACCCGAGCGGGCGGGCCAGCAGACGCCACCGATAGGCACTCAGGGCCTGTCCCAGCAGATAGCCACAGAAGGCCAGACCGACATAGTCAAGGCGGGCCGCCCGCAGCTGACGGACGAGGTGAGTCACATCCACCGAAGAGACAAGAATGAACAAAAGCCCCAGACTCAGGCTCACTTTGAACCAGCGCGAGGACAAAAAATGTAACAGCGCGCTATCCTTAAATTGGGGGTTGGGAGTTAGGCGTCAACCGTCTCGCCAGACAGCACCGCACCGTTGAGATGAGCAGTGCTGTTAGTCATGTGAATCTTGGCCGCTCCGCCCGGAAAGAGAGAGACTTCGCTGACGCCGGTATTACCAATTTTTTCAATCTGGCCGAATTGGCTCATGTTCAGACCACGACAGTGCAACAGGAAAGCCCTTACCGCGCCCCCGTGGGTCACCACGATAATCTCTTCGCCCCTGTGGTCTCGGACAAAGCGTTGACTCGACTGCACGAGGCGACCCTGGAACTGGGCAAATGTTTCGCCTCCGCCGCGCGGCAGGTCTTCGCCCTGTCGCAGCCGCGCCCATTCCTCGGCATGCCGGTTCGCTACCTCGGCGGTTGTCATTCCACTCCAGGTGCCAATATCCATCTCGCGCCACGCCGTCGTCTCGACCGGCCTGACGCCTAGCGCCTGGCCCAGAATATCTGCGGTGCCCCGTGCCCGCCGGAGATCGCTGGTGTAAATCGCCTGAATAACCCGCTCTTCATGCCGGAAGCGCCGGGCGAGCTGCCACGCCTGGTCATAGCCCGTCTGGCTGAGCGGCGTATCGGCCTGGCCCTGCCAGCGGTTTTCCTGATTCCAGATGGTCTCTCCATGTCGGACCAGAAGGACCCGAACCCCCTCAGCTTTCCCTGAAGAGTAAACGTGTTCAGCATCTTCATGGTATTGAGGAACACGTTTACTCTTTGCATCCCTGACGTCACTCGGCATGGCTGGCCTCGGTACCGCTCTGTAGCACGTCCTCACGGAGATGGCTACAAGACCCGAGGCGCCCGCCCGATGCTCTCTGGAATCGTACCCGGCAGACGATTGGCATTTCATCTGAGGGTATGGTAGCAGGGGGTGAATTTTCTGCCTGCGGAGGATGACTATGCAGTACGGCGCGTTTCTCCCCCATCTTGGGCCACTGGCACGGGGGGATGTCCTCAACCGCCTCAAGACCACAGCCCAAACCGCTGAAGCGCTGGGCTTTGATTCTGTCTGGGTCGCCGACCATATTATTACGCCGAAGCAGATCGCCTCCCGCTACCCCTATAGCCCGAACGGGGCCTTTCCCCTCGACCCGCAGGCACCCCTGCTTGAACCCCTGAGCGTGCTGAGTTTTGTGGCCGCCTGCACCCACAAGGTCCGGTTGGGCACGGCCGTGCTCGTGCTGCCGCACCGCAACGCCGTTGTCACGGCAAAGACGCTGGCCACCCTCGATGTCCTATCGGCCGGGCGGCTCATCTGCGGCGTGGGGGTCGGTTGGATGGAAGAGGAGTTCAACATTCTCAATGCGCCCTTTGCCGACCGCGGCCCGCTCAGCGAAGAAACCATCGCGGTCATGAAAGAGTTATGGACCAACGACAACCCCTCGTTTACGGGTCGCTTTCACCAATTCAGCGAGGTCGGCTGTGAGCCGCGCCCCGTCCAAAAGCCCCATCCGCCCATTTGGATTGGTGGCCATACCGGTCCGGCGTTGCGGCGTGTCGTCGAATACGGCGACGGCTGGCCCGCCGTGGTGTTCAGTCCGCAAGAGTTTGCCGAGCGGGTGGAGAAACTCAAAGAAAAGGCGGCAAAGGCTGGCCGCGACCTGTCCGAGATTACCCTGTGTGTTTCCCCACGTGGCAAGAAGCCGGACGAAATCCTTGACGATATTCCCCGCTATCAGGAACTCGGAGCAAGCTATCTGTACCTGGCCTTCTTCAATTTCACCCGGACGTATGCGGACATGATGAACATGATGGAAAAGTTCGCCCGGGATGTGCGCCTCGTGTAGTGCGGCGGAGTGCGTCTGCCCGATAGCGCTACACCAGAAGCACGAATACGCAGCTATGCCGACCCCAAGTGAGGCCAAGACAAAAGCGGCCAAGACCTATAACACGGCGGCCGACGCCTTCGACCTGAGCGCCAACTCGTTCTGGGACCGCTTCGGCCGGCGGACGATCGACCGGCTCGACCTGTCGTCAGGCGCACGCTGCCTCGATGTCTGTTGCGGCAGCGGGGCGTCGGCCATACCCGCGGCGAAAAAGGTGGCGCCTCATGGCTCCGTGCTCGGGGTTGACCTTGCCGAGGGTCTGTTGGAACTGGCGCGCGCCAAGGCAGCGCGACAGGGGATTGAGAATATAGAGTTCCGGGCCGGTGATATGTTGGACCTCGGCCTGCCCGCCGGCCACTTCGATGCCGTGGTGTGTGTGTTTGGTATATTCTTTATTCCCGATATGCCTGGGGCGGTCAGGGAACTCTGGCGTATGGTCGCTCCGGGGGGAGTGCTCGCTATCACAACCTGGGGGCCGCGTTTCTTTGAGCCTGCCAACACGGCATTTTGGGACGCCGTCGCTGCGGTCCGCCCCGAGCTCTACAAGGGCTTCAACCCCTGGGATCGCATCTCCGACCCCGCCACCCTGCGGGCCATGCTGAAAGAGGGCGGTGTCCACGACGTGCAGGCCGACAGCGAGATAGGCATCCATGCCCTTCGCTCGCCGGAAGACTGGTGG
>WTHD01000471.1 GCA_011523265.1 Candidatus Binatota bacterium | reverse complement strand
TCGCAAAGCGGCCGAGCCGCCGACAAACTCAATATGACCTTGGGCATGGACGACGAAGGCGACCGGGAAGAACCCGAGGATGTACAGGACATCATCCTCAAACACATGGTCGGCCGCAAGCTCGGCAAGAATGCGTCGTATTTTGCCTTCACGGCTACGCCTAAAAACGCCACTTTGGAAAAGTTCGGCCGACAGACGGCTGACGGCCAGTTTGTTCCCTTCCATCTGTATTCGATGAAACAGGCCATTGAGGAAGGTTTTATCCTCGATGTGTTGGCCAACTACACCACGTATCGAAGCTATTACGAAATCCAGAAATCCATTCAAGACAATCCATTATTCGATACGGCCAGAGCCCAGAAAAAACTCCGCGCCTACGTCGAAGGCCATAAGGAAACCATTGCTGTTAAGGCCGATATCATGGTCAGCCACTTTATTGACCATGTCTGGAAATCCAAGAAACTCAAGGGCAAAGCCAAGGCTATGGTGGTCACACGGAATATCGAAAACGCGATTCGCTACTTCTTTGCGATCCGTGAAGCGCTCACCGCGGCAAACGTTCCTTCTCTCGCTATCATCGCCTTTTCCGGTAAGAAAACCGTGGACGGGGTCGAGTACACTGAAGACAGTCTGAATAACTTTCCCGGCAAGGACATCCCGGAAGAATTCAAAAAGGACAAGTACAAGATTCTGGTTGTGGCCAATAAGTTCCTGACCGGCTTTGATGAACCGCTGCTGCACACCATGTATGTGGACAAAAAGCTGCAATCAGTGTTGGCCGTGCAGACCGTATCGCGCCTGAACCGCTGCAACGAGAAGATGGGTAAGAATGATACCTTTGTCCTCGACTTCTTTAACAGCACCGCTGATATCAAGACCGCTTTTGATCCGTTCTACACCGCCACCTCGCTGAGTGAAGCGACGGATGTCAATGTGTTACACGATGTCAAAGAGGCGTTAGACGATGTCGGTGTCTACGAATGGCACGAAGTCGAATCATTCAACGCGCTGTTTTTCAACAATGCTGAAGCAGACCAACTCAGCCCCTTGATTGACACAGCGGCTGCCCGTTTTACGCATGAACTTGAACTCGAAGACGCAGCAAAGATCGACTTCAAGATCAAAGCCAAGCAGTTCGTCAAAATTTATGGTCAGGTCGCCTGCATTATTTCCTACAACAATATCCAATGGGAAATGCTGTATTGGTTCCTCAAATTCCTCATACCCAAGCTCCAGGTCAAAGACCCGAATCAAGATCAACTCGATAAACTGCTCGATAGCGTGGACCTGTCTACCTATGGACTGGAGCGGGTGAAGGTTAATCAGAAGATTGATTTAGACGCGGACGAATCCACGCTCGAACCTCAAAACCCGAACCCGCGCGGCCATCACGGCGAGGATGAAAAAGACCCGCTTGACGAGATTATCAAGACGTTTAACGAGCGTTTTTTTGTCGGCTGGGATGCGACGCCGGAAGAACAGCGGGTCAAGTTTATCAATATTGCCCGCCATGTGGTGGACAATCCGGATTATGCAGCCCAGGTGGTCAATAACCAGGACGGGCAAAATCGCCAAATCGCCTTAGAAAAAATGATTCAACAGGCAATTGGCGCCGAACGAAAGCGCGAGCTCGCTCTTTACAAACGCTACGCCAATGACCCGGAGTTCAAGCGCGCCTTCAACGCCAGCATTGGCCGCCTTGTCCAAAGCGCAACCCTCTCGCAGTATTTTGAGGATGTTGCTGATTGCCAGCCGGCCTCAATATCAAACAGAAACCGCCTGTCCGAGTAGTGGTCCAGCGTGGCGGTCTCCTTGGCCAGTGACAACGGGTTGTGTTCCGGCGTGAGACAAATTCCTGTGTCCAGCCTGATCTTCGTGGCCGAGGCCCGGGAAGTACACGACGAAACGAAAAAGGAAGGGGAGCCCGGGAGGGGGGACTCCCGGACTCCATGGGGGAGGAAATCTGTAGACTCTACGGACAGGTAGGACAGTAAGCACTTTTTAATAGTACTTTAATTTGGGATACACATACAGTATGGATGTAAAACTGAACATGTGTCAAGTATATCTTGTTTCATCAGTAAAAACAAATACTTATAGGATTTTAGGGATAAGGAAATCATGTAATTTATCCTCCTGGCTCTCAGGAGACAGACTTGGACAGAGATTGTCCTCAGGAGCACATTCATGATTGAAACCGTTTCCCCAGAAAGCGTCGGACTGAGTAGTGTCCGCCTGAACCGTATCCCCGAGCATCTCAAGGGCTATGTCGATGACGGGAGAATTCCTGGTTATCTGGTGCTGGTGGCCCGGCGTGGCCAGCCAGCTTATCTGAATCGTTACGGACTACGCGATGTAGAAGCACATACACCGGTTGAAGAAGACACCATTTTTCGCATCTATTCCATGACCAAGCCCATCACCAGTGTGGCGCTTATGACGCTGTATGAACGAGGATTGTTTCATCTCGATACCCCAGTGTCAGCCTTCATTCCTGAATTTAAACACTTGGAAGTCTTTGAATCCGGAGATGCTCAGCAGTACCACACCACGCTGGCTGAACGTGAAATAACGATTCGCGATCTGCTGACGCATACAGCCGGTTTCACCTACGGCTTTATGAACGTTCATCCGGTTGACGCTCTGTACCGCGCCCAGGGAGTTGAGGGGTCGAGTTCCAAGGGAAGTTTACACGACATGGTGCAAAAGCTCAGTACACTCCCGCTCCTTTTTTCTCCGGGAACGCGCTGGAGTTATAGTGTGGCCACTGACGTGTTGGGATATCTTGTTGAACTGCTGTCGGGACAGTCGCTCGCGGCCTATTTCAGCGAGCATATTTGGGAGCCGCTGGGTATGCGGGACACTGCCTTTGCGGTTGCAGATGAAGATGTCTCCCGCTTGGCCGCAAACTATGAGTATCAAAAAGGGAGCTTTCGTCTCATTGATAGCCCAACGAAGAGTAGATATCTCGGACAGCCGACGTTTCTCTCAGGTGGGGGTGGGCTGGTCTCAACAGCGAGTGACTATCTCAAGTTTTTACTTATGCTGAGAAATAGAGGCGTATTGAACGGTGAGCGCCTCCTTGGCCGTAAGACCGTTGAACTCATGACCGTGAATCATCTGCCGGACAATGCCGATCTGAGCCGTATGGGCCAGAAGGTGTTCAGTGAGATGCCTTTTGATGGGATTGGGTTCGGTCTGGGTTTTTCCGTCACGCTTGATCCGGTCAAAGCCCAGATTCTTGGCTCATCCGGTGAGTATGCATGGGGTGGGGCTGCCAGCACAACTTTTTGGGTTGATCCAGTAGAAGACCTGATCGTCATCTTCCTCACGCAACTGATGCCGTCCTCTGCGTATCCGATCCGGCGTGAGCTGCGGGTTTTGACGTATCAAGCGGTTGTGGAGTAGATTGGGAAAGCGCGGCAAACGAGACCGCCCGCGGGGAGTGAACGACGCAAACAGGGAGGGACGGCATGGACCCACATCGGTATATCGTAGCGCCCTCAACCGTACCGTGGAAAACCTTGGCTCTTGAGGGCGGAGGGGAAACCCAGCTTCAAATGTATTTGAAAGGCAGAGACGGTGGACCCGAAGCCATCCGGGCGCAAATCTCGGAAGACTATACGGTGGAGCCGCATTTTCACTATGCGGCGCAATTCCAAGTTCTGCTTGAAGGTTCAATGGCCTTCCCGCTGGTTCGGCTGGATGCGCCGGCCGTGCACTATACGGAACATAACACGCCCTATGGTCCGTTCACGGTCAGCGGCGGACACGACATGCTCGTGCTGCATGCCAAGCCGGGCGGCGTGGCTGTCATGCGTGACAAAAAACGACGCTGGCAGGCAAACGTCCGTGGCCGCGAGCTGACGCGCTGCGCGCATGAAGTCGAGTGGCAACCCATGCCCGGCTGTCCCCACGCGCGACGCAAGCTGCTGATCCCGCCGAGTTTCGGCCCTACGGCCGAGCTGGTTGCATTTCCGGCGGGCGCCGAGTTCATTCCTCCGGTTCCGGAGTATGGCCGGTATGAGGTGGTCTATTCGGGTTCGGCCTCTCTGCTTGGCGGGCGACTGGGGCCGAAGGCGCTCCGTTTCATTCCGGGTGGAGAACAGGCCGTGCCGTTTACCGCCGGTCCTGAAGGGGTGAGCATGATTTTCCTGAGCTTTGACCAGGACGCCAACTATAGTGACGCGGGCAGTACGCAAGACGCGCTGGACCGCATGGAGCAGTGAACAACAAGTAAGGAGAACGATGACCATGAAAGCAGAAGAACTCCGAGCCCTCCAGGCACCGCTCAAGGATGTTTATAAAGACGCGCCTGAAAAGGCGGTGGTAACGCTGAATGCCGAGGGACGGATTGGCGAAGGCATTACCTGCCGTGTTGAAACGGGTAAGGCATTGGTCGAAGCCGGGCTGCACCCGGCGACTGGTGGGGACGGGCTGGCGGCCTGCTCCGGCGATATGCTGCTGGAGGCGCTCGTGGCGTGTGCCGGCGTGACTCTGCAAG
The DNA here is from genome assembly GCA_011523265.1 of Candidatus Binatota bacterium. Lineage (GTDB taxonomy): Bacteria > Desulfobacterota > Binatia > Bin18 > Bin18 > Bin18. Next base: position 4,319 of record WTHD01000471.1, on the reverse strand, counting down.
CCGTGTCTACGGCGATTGGGGTGGAGCTCCGAGATGGCAAGGTAATCGCGGAGGGCGACCTGGATTTCAGGGGGACCCTCGGGGTTTCAAAAGAAGCTCCGGTCGGCTTTCGTGACATTCGCCTCCGGTTTGATCTGGACACGGATGCCGATGCGGAACAGTTGGCAACCCTGATTCGTCTGACCGAACGCTACTGTGTCGTCTTCCAGACCATCCAGAATAAACCGGACCTCAACGTCTCGTATAGCGTGGTATGAGAGGGGTAGACGGCCAGCCTGCTCACGGAATGGATACCGTTCGCTATCACGTGGCTCTCCTCACGCTGGTGACCTTTATTCCAGGTATCTTGTTCTGGCCGTTTGCTCACGGTCTGGTTCATAGCTGGCGACAACTTGGACTCGCGATCTCATACTCCGTGCTGGGGGCGATTCTTATTGCCATCGGCGCTGGCGTCTTTCTGCTGCGTCAGCCGCTTCTGGCCGTAGAGTTCGGCTCTCCCGGATGGTTCGGTTTGCCTGCTGGTCTGTGCTTTGGAGCGGCCGTGGTGGTCGAGGTGCAGTGTCGAAAACATCTGAGCTTACGCACTCTGGTCGGCATTCCCGAACTGTCGCCCACGTCGACCAGTCAGCCGCTCTTGGACCAGGGTATCTATGCGCGGTTGCGGCATCCCCGCTATGTCGTTGTGATCTTGAGTGTCTTCGCAGTTGCGCTTTTTACGAACTATCTGGCCGTGTACCTCCTCTGTCCTTTCGCCTGCCTCGCGCTGTACGGCATCACGTTGATGGAAGAACGCGAGCTGGTCGAACGTTTTGGGCAGGCATATGAGCAGTATCAACGCCGGGTGCCGCGTTTTGTCCCCAGGATTTCCAAGGGGTAAAGGAAGGACTATGGAAAAGTCGGTTCAATTCTACAGTGAAAGTGTTCCTATGGCGGGCGTCCTTTTTCTGCCTGAGGACAGCTCTTCCGATAGGCCAAGACCCGGTGTTGTCATATGCCACGGCTTTACCGCGGTGAAAGAAGTCATGTTGCCCGATATTGCCCGGCGCGTGGCTCAGGCTGGATATGTTGTCCTGACGTTTGACTACCGCTTCCTGGGTGCGAGTGGCGGAGAACCCCGTCGCCAGATCATTCCTATGCGGCAGATCGAAGATATCCACAATGCGGTCACGTTCATGCAGCAACAGCCTGAGGTCGCCCCGGACCGGATTGGACTGCTCGGCGTCAGCCTCGGTGGGGCCAACGTCAGTTATGCTGCCGGGGTAGAAGAGCGGGTCAAAGCCACGGTGAGCGTCTGTGGCATCGGCGACTGTGGGCGTTGGACGCGTGACGCCTGTCATTTCTGGGAATGGCAGGCATTACTCCGACGCCTGGCAGACAACCGACGCGCGCGTGTCCTGACCGGGCGGGAGCAGTATGTGCAAGCCAGTGAGATTGTGCCTGAGCCGGAGAGTACGGCCGCCCTGTTTGCTCAGATTCTCGACCAGTATCCGCAGTGGAGCCGGGAGATTACGCTGACCTCGGGTGAAGCGTTGATTGCGTATCGACCCGAGTCCGTCGTGCATCAGATATCACCCCGCGCGATACTCTGGCTGCACGGCGACGCAGATGAACGCGTATCCATGGAAGAGTCACAGTCCATGTATGAAAAGGCCGGAGAGCCCAAAAAGATCGTGATTCTGCCCGGTCTTGGCCATAGTGATATTCTCTCCGGTCCTGGGCTTGACCAGAGTCTGCCGCTCATCAAAGAATGGTTTGAAACACATCTCTAACGAGGAAACCGTATGCGCCCAGCCAGACGAGGTCTCGTACTCTCTCTCATGCTCGGCTTTTGCCTGGTGTGCTCAGCACAGGTATCGTCTCAGGAATGGGGTAAGGTTTTCAATCCGTATACGGGCCAGTGGGAAGACCTGAACCCGCCAGCTCCTGCCCCATCAACGCCTCAGTCTGAGACGGCTCCCGTGGAAGTCCTGAAGCGCTCCCCCGCCCCTGCGGGAGCACCAGCGGAAGTGCTGCCGCCGGAACCGGACTATACGACTGAGGAAGCAGCCCTGCAAATACTGCAACACGAAACCGCCGAGGCCACCAAGTGGGTGTATGAACGACCGGACTGTCCGAGCATGCATTACCACAAGCCCCTTCAAGGAAAAGATGTGTGCTCAAATCCCTTCGGAGACGATGTTGCGGTCAGTTGCCCCGCTGGAGCGAAACTTATGACCGACTATCATGCGGCTGGCAGCGATGCCTGTCGCAGTGAGCGGTCTTTTTGAGGCGCGGTCCGTTACCCCTGCTGCGCACTGGTAGCGACGGCAGTTCGGAGGGCTTGTAAGGCGCTGTGAGAGAAGAGCTTGCCACCAACAACCACTGCCGCAATTTTCTGGGTGTTGGTGATATCCTCCAAGGGATTCGCTTCGAGAAGGACGAGGTCGGCAATCTTGCCCACTTCGATGGTGCCAAGCCGGTCTTGCTGGTCAAGGTACAGGGCAGGGTTGCGGGTCGCGGTCTGTAAGGCCTCCATGGGTGTCAGGCCGGCCTCGACCAGTAGAGCTAATTCCTCGTGTAACGAGGAGCCGGGGAAGACATACGGAGCTGGCGTATCGGTTCCGGCCAAGAAGGGTACGCCTGCTCTGTGCGCCGTTTTGATCAAATCAAACAGCGTCCGGAAATACTGCTTGCCCGCTGCAATATCCTCGGCAGAGCGGCCTGCGAGCAAGCGTTCTTCCTTTGTCACGCGCCAAGCCGCAACCCACGAGGCGGGAATATAGTCCAGTCGCGGGTCAGCCGGAAATGTGTTTTCGTCAATATGCGATAAGCCTCGCATCCACACGATCGTTGGGCACTGCCACATGCTCTTCTGCGCGAGGCGCGCAAACAGCGCTTCCTCTTTCTCTTTACTCTGGGTACCGAGGAGGCGTTGAACGGGTTCTTTTTTTTGGAACAGATCAAAAATCGATACTGTCTGGAGCAGTTCTTGCTCCACTGTTGAGCTGCTTTTGAGCCAGCCAATGAAGTGTTCCATACTGTGTTGCCCGGCCTCGGACGCCTCCGTGGCAGTGATCTGATCCGGCAGATGACCGGCAACGCGCAAGCCGTGCTGTTGGGCCTCGTGTATGACGGCGAAATAGGCGTCGCGCGGAATGAGCGACTGGACTTTGATAAAGTCTGCCCCTTGCTGCTTGAGATCTAACACGGTCTGGCGTCCTTCGGTTGCATTGTGCACACTGACCGATTGGGGGAAGGGCGGATTGGGACCATCCAGCATGGGACCGGAGGCGATAATACGGGGACCGACCCGCTTGCCTGCCGTAATCTCCTCACGCCACTGAGTGAGGGCCGCCAAGTCACCGCCCATATCACGAATGCCCGTGACTCCGTGGGCGATGAGCAGCGGCAGGAAAATATCCCTGCTTCTTGGATACGTCTCAATGTCGGCGATATGGGTATGCATGTCCCACAGGCCGGGTATGAGAAAGTGCCCCGTGGCATCGAAAACGTGAGCGCCTGAGGGGATAGCGATCGTCCCGGTTTCCCCCAGGGCGCTAATACGATCCCGAGTGAGCACGACGGTCATGTCGGGCCGGGCCGGCGTCCCAGTCGCATCTATCACCGTTACGTTGGCAAAGACGACCGGAGCGAGCGGGGAGGGATCGTCCTGCTGCGCTTGAAGAGCGTGTGTACTCACCACCAACAGGAATGGGACGAGTGCAAGCGGGTGTTTCATTGTATCCTCCTCCAGACTCTCTCATCTGTGGTGACTCTTTTCTCTTTACCCCTACACTTCTTTCCTTCTATACTCCAGCGAAAACACCATAAGGAGGACGTATGGCCCAGACCTTTGAAAAGCAGAGTGTGACAGACGAACTCGCGCAACAGATGGTGGCCGCGGCTGTTGCCAAAGCAAAGGAACTTGGGGTGCCCCAAGTTGTAGCCGTGCTGGACGAGAGTGGACTGCTCAAGGCGTTTTGCCGGATGGATGGAACACCGTTAGTCAGTATCGAGGTGTCTCAGAACAAAGCCTATACTGCCCTTTTTGGGATGCCGTCGCACGAGTTTTTTAACTTTATTAAGGATGACCCGGCGCTCTTGGCAGGGGTACCGCATATCCCGCGCATCGTGACCTTTGGCGGCGGTCTGCCGATCCGAATTGGGGATAGAGTGGTCGGAGCAATCGGTGTCAGTGGCGGTTCGGTTGAACAAGATATCGAATGCGCCCAAGCTGGACTCGAAGTGCTTGCGTAGCAGTCATATGCGGTAACTCTTGCAATTGCGACGCATTCCGTTGCAGGATGGAGAGACCCGTCAACGTGTTGCACCAAAGGCCT
>WTHD01000266.1:5693-8851 GCA_011523265.1 Candidatus Binatota bacterium | reverse complement strand
GGCCACCTCGGGCAAAGCCATCTTTTTTAATGCCGTGGTCGTCATCGGCGGCTTCATGGTCTTTCTGACCTCAAGCTTCCGCCCCAACTTCTACCTCGGCGCCATGCTGTCGCTGAACATGGGGGCGTGTTTGCTCGTCTCAATGACAGTCCTGCCGGCGATCCTGAACAGGTTCCGGCCCCGCTTTGTGTACGGCCCGCCCTCAGCCTCGCCCGGCGTGCCACGTCCCTGACGCACTGCTTACGACCCGCCTGGCGTCAGTGCAGCCGCAGCCTCCGGGAGAGAGAAAACAAGTGGCGAAAAATGTCTCGACCGAGCTTCCCGGACTTTACCCTGAAAGCGTCTGTCAGCGGTCGCAAATCGCCACCTCCGTTCCAGAGCCAAGGCCAGGTAGAGGCAGTCATAGGCGGGATGGTCAAGCTCAACGGCGAGACTGATTGCCGAGCCGAGCAAATGCCGGGTCGGCAGGATCTCGATATCCGCCTGTTCAAGAAGACGCGCACCGATCTGGGCTTCAGTTTCAGACAGTTCCTGCCGCCGTACTTTTTTCCAGAGGATATTGGCACATTCTGCAATCACGAGGTCCGGCGCGGCGAGGGTGGCTTTTTCGAGAAGAATGAGCGCTTCAGCCGTGCCTTCTTCTTCCACCAGCCATTTGATCGCGACGCTCGCGTCAATGACAAAGTGACTCACCGTTCGTCGCGCCCCTCACGCATCAACTCTTCTGCGGGCGTGTGTACGCGCCCCCGAGTCAGCTGGCGAAGTTGTGCCGCGAGTTCTCCAAATGTCGGTTCAAGCTCGGTGGAAAGAGCCTGACGTAAAATCTCCCGATGTTCAGCCTCGGCCGACCGCCCGTGTCGTGCGGCGCGCCGTTTCAGGCGAATGATGAGGTCGTCATCAAGATTTCGGACGTGCAGATTTCCGGGCATAGGGCACTCCATTGAGATATTTGAGATCATTGATCTCAAATTCCTCGCCCTTTTTCAAGTGTTTTCAAGTCAGTCCGCTCGACGCCGGATCCAATAGTGAGGATGCGTGGCTGCGGCCAGGCTGTGGCGGGTCAAACGACACCAGGCCGGGATATCCTGGGGAGCGCCGGGGTCACGGGCGGTCAAGGCCAGTAGCTGGCCGGCCTGGAGTCGTTTCATCCGCAGCCGAAGCTCCAACACCAGATCGCCGCAGCTCATGTCTCCGGCATCCCACACCGCGTCGGGTTTCAGCTCGGTTTCAGGCTGAGGCTCAGCCTCCTCTTCTCCAAGCGCCGTCTCGGACGTGCCGCCGGACCAGATACAGGCGGGCCGCTCCAGGTTCCGAGCCTGGCCCTCGTGCCGGTTGGCCCACTGCCAGCCGCTCCAGTAGCACGGCTGACGCCGAATATAGCGCACGGCGTCGGTCAGGAACTCCGGTACTGGCCGCTCATAGCCGGCGGCAATACACGAGACACAGCGCGGGGTGGTTTTGAATCCGGACGCTACACAGATGACGTAGGCGTGGCTGCATAAGACGCGCCCACAGCTCAGACACGCCAATTCGCCCAAGCGCTCCAACTCGGCCAGCAGCGCGACCCGACGTCGCTCTTCGGCCTCCTCATCGCCGTCACCCTCGTCATCAAAGGCCATCAGACTATCGAACTCCTTGTCCATGGTGTGTCTTCAATCCACCAGCGCCTGATAGCTCAGCACGCGCAGGTCACGCCGAATCGGGTAGGAGGACGACGGCATTAGCTGGGTCAGGAAGAGGACGCTCATATCTTCGACCGGATCGATCCAAAACGCCGTACTCGCCGCTCCACCCCAGGCATATTCACCGGGCGAGCCGATAATGCCACTCTTGGCCGGATCGAGCACGACCGAAAAACCGAGCCCAAAGCCGATCCCGTCAAACGGCATTTCGCTGAACACCTTCTGACCGATACCGGCCAGATCGGTATTGCCGGGCAGATGATTGATGGTCATGAACTCGACCGTCTTGCGGCCCAGAATACGCTCGCCGTTCAGCTCGCCTTTATTTCGCAACATGCGCATGAAGCGCAGATAGTCGGCAGCGGTGGACACCAGCCCGCCGCCGCCCGACAGAAAGCTGGGTTTGCGGCAGTACGGACTGTCAGGCGGGCGGTCGGCCAGACGCAGCCCGCCGTCGTCGTATTCATAGTTGGCACCGAAGCGGGAAACTTTTTCCGGCGGCACGAAAAACCCCGTGTCGGTCATGCCCAGCGGGGCAAAAATGTGTTCGGCCAGGTAGGCGTCCAGGCTCATACCGGACAGGACTTCCACCAAATAGCCCAGGACATCGGTCGCCACGCTGTAGCTCCAGCGCGTGCCCGGCGAGAACAGCAGCGGCAGCTCTCCCAGCGTTTCGACCATGTCGTGCAAGGTTCCGCTGGAGCGGGAGCCTTCCACCCCGCGCGCCCGGTACATGGCGTCAACAGGATGGAGGTTCATGAAACCGTAGGTCAGGCCGGAGGTGTGGGTCAGCAGATCGCTGATGCGCATCTCGCGCTCGGCCGGAACGCTGCGGTAGTGATCGTGGTCGCCGGACTCGAACACTTCGAGGTGCTGAAAGGCCGGGATGAAGGCCGAAACCGGGGTATCGAGCTGAAAGACGCCCCGCTCGTACAGGCTCATGAGGGCGACGCTGGTGATGGGCTTGGTCATCGAGTAGATACGAAAAATGGTATCGTCTTCGACCGGAGCCCGGGCTTCAACATCCCGCCACCCATAGCGGTCAAGATAGACCGGCTGGCCGCGTCGGGCGACGACCACCAGATAGCCGGGCAGCTTGCCGCTCTCGACATAATCTTTGAGGTAAACGCTAATCCGCCCCAGGCGGGCGGAACTCAGGCCCAGGCTTTCAGGGACGACACACTCAATGCACGTACTCATGGAAGCTACTCTTCTGCCATACTCTCCAGATCATGGCCAAAAGTGCGCGGCTTGGCAACACAAGACAGCCACCAGGGAGGAGGAGTCAGACGCCCGGCTATTGCAAGGTCAAAAGCAGGATGTGCGCGGAGCAGGACCTTTCTCAAGAAGATGTCGGGACAAAGGGATTACGAATCCGTACACTCCCATACAGAGCTTTTCGGGAAAGCGAGGATCGTAACGATTCGCCATAGTGCAGGAACTGGCGGCCAAGCTCCCGCAGCAAGTGCACATTTT
>WTHD01000266.1:0-5593 GCA_011523265.1 Candidatus Binatota bacterium | reverse complement strand
GATTCGCCATAGTGCAGGAACTGGCGGCCAAGCTCCCGCAGCAAGTGCACATTTTAGGGTAGTTACCGAAATTGACACCACGACATGACAACGTCATGATGTTGTCGGTCATATACACGGAGGCGTCTATGAGCAATCTCTCAAAACGCTCGACTATCTACTTTGAACCGTCCATTCATCAAGCCTTAAAATTGAAGGCTGCTGCATCAGACCTTTCAATCTCTGACATCGTTGATGAAGCCGTGCGTCTCCTGATGCGTGAGGACCAGGAAGACCTCTCGGCTTTCACAGAAAGAGCAAACGAGCCCGAAATCAGTTACGAAGCCCTGCTCGATGACCTCAAAAAGCATGGCAAAATATAGGATCACTTTCAAAGAATCCGTTACCAAGGACCTCCGCCGTATTCCCAATCGAGATGTGAAGCGTATCCTGTCACGGATCAATTCCCTTGCCGACAATCCCCGAGGTAAAGGCTGTCTTAAACTGTCAGCTCAGGAGCGGTACCGAGTCCGGCAGGGCTTGTACCGAATCGTCTATGAAATACAAGACGCCCATCTTGTGGTGCATGTTGTCAAGGTGGGACACAGGTAAAATGTCTATCAAAGCAGCTAACACGGCCCTCAAACAGACACCGTAAGCTGAGCCAGACTCGCTCGTTGGGTATGGCAGTATGGTATAGAAAAGCAGGGCTTTAGCCCAAGAACCTGCCCGCTTTCCGCTGCGCCCTGGGCTTCACCTGCTTACCGGCCGGGGTTTTTCCCAGCAGGGCGTCGGCCAGGGCGGATTTGTGGAGGCGCTCAAGGGTACGGCGAATCCAGGCCCGATTTTCCTTTTTATACCAGAAGAAAAAGCGGTTCTGGTCTCTTTTGGCCTGGGCCGTACGGGGAGTGCTGACCGGTTCCAGGCTATACGGGTGGTAGCCCGAATAATACATGACCGTGGCAACCGTCATCGGGGTGGGCGTGAAATCCTGCACCTGTTCGAGCTGAAAGCCCAATTCCTTGGTCTGACAGGCCAGCTCAGCCATGTCTTCCAGGCCCGAGCCGGGGTGGCTGGAGATAAAATACGGAATCAACTGCTGGGCGAGGCCAGCCTTTTGGCACCACTGCTCAAATTTCTGCTGAAACTCCTTGAACAGCCGAAACGACGGTTTGCGCATGACCTTGAGCACCGCATCGGAGGTATGCTCGGGCGCAACCTTGAGCCGACCGGAGACGTGCTGGGTCACCAGCTGACGGGTGTATTCCTCATAATGCTTGTCTTTTTCCTCTTGCGCATTTTTCGCCACCAGCAGATCGTAGCGCACACCGCTGGCCACAAAGGCTTTCTTGACTTTGGGATGGGCGGCCGCGCTCTTGTAGATATCAATCAAAGGCGCGTGGTCGGTGTCGAGGTTGTAACAGACGCTGGGATGAATACACGACGGGCTGACACAGTTGTCGCAGATCGACTGATCCTTGCCCTTCATTTTGTACATATTGGCCGAGGGGCCGCCCAGGTCGCTGATATAGCCCTTGAAACCGGGCATATGGGTGACCTGCTCGATTTCCTTCATGATTGAGGCTTTGGAGCGGCTGGCAATCATTTTGCCCTGATGGGCCGAGATGGTGCAAAAGCTGCACCCGCCAAAACAGCCGCGGTGCAGGTTGACCGAAAACTTCACCGTTTCAAAGGCCGGGATCGGACCGCGCTTAATGTATTTGGGATGGGGCAGACGGGTGTAGGGCAGATCGAACGCGCCGTCAATCTCGGCTTCGCTCATGGTTTGAAACGGCGGGTTGATGACCACGATCTGGTCTCCGACCTGCTGGACGAGACGCTTGGCAAACTGTTTGGCAAAGGGAAACGTGCTCTCATCCAGACTCCGTCGGTTATCACGTTTCCCTTTGTTGGACTCCTGCTCAATATATTTGAAGTTCCGGGCAAAGGTTTTCTTGTCGGCCAGACACGCCTCGTGCGAGGCCAGACGCAGGGTCTGCCAGTTTTTATTCTTGGGCAGGGCTTGAGACTCAGCCTGTAAGAACGCCGTTTGCGGGATAGTCTTTAAGGACGAGAAGGGCACACCTTTGGCCAGCAGGCGGACCAGAGCCCGGAGGGCTTGTTCGCCCATGCCATACACCAGCAGGTCGGCGCCGCTGTCAACCAGAATCGAGGGCTTGAGCTGATCGGACCAGTAATCGTAGTGGGTCACCCGCCGCAACGAGCCCTCAATACCGCCAAGCACGACCGGTACGTCCGGGTAGAGCTGTTTCAGAATGCGGCAATAGACGCTGGCGGCGTAGTCGGGGCGAAAACCGGCTTGCCCGCCGGGCGTATATGCGTCGGTTGAGCGGCGGCGCTTGGCTGCGGTGTAGTGGTTGACCATGGGGTCCATGCAGCCGGACGAGATGCCGAAAAAGAGGCGCGGTCGGCCCAGCTTTGTGAAGTCGCGCAGATCGTCGCGCCAGTTGGGCTGGGGAACAATCGCGACCCTCAGTCCGGCCGATTCGAGAAGCCGGCCCACCACCGCATGGCCGAAGGCCGGATGGTCCACATACGCATCGCCCGAGATAAGAATAACATCAAGCGCGTCCCAGCCCCGCAGCTCGACCTCTTTGCGGGTGGTGGGCAGCCAGTCGCTGATCTGTCTCATACCGGCTTCTTTCTAGCACGATTCGGAGGACGCGCAATGTTTTCCAACCCACCCCCCATTGTCATACGGTCCGTTTTCCGCTCTAGGGTGGGGGAAGATCGCACATCAACAGGAGGACAACACTATGGCAGACTCATCATCCCTTCCGGTTGCCGCCGTGCTCGGCGTTGGACCGGGCTTAGGCGCGGCCCTGGCTCGCCGCTTTGCCGAGAAATACGCGGTGGCCATTAACGCGCGCCGGGCATCGTATCTCAGCTCGCTGGCCGCCGACATCCGGGCCAGCGGCGGCCAGGTCTTAGAGGTTCCGGCCGATATTGGCGACCAGGCTCAGGTTGAGAGCGTGTTCAGGACGATTCGGGAACAGCTCGGCCCGCCCGAAGTCTTGCTCTACAACGCCGGCAGCGGCTCGTGGGGCACAATCACCGATGTCACGCCGGAACAGTACGAGACCACCTGGCGGGTGAATGCCTACGGGGCGTTTCTGAGTGCCAAGGAAGTCGCGCCTGACATGATTGCCAAAGGCCGCGGCAGCATGCTGTTCACCGGCGCGACCGCAGGCGTCAAGGCCGGCGCTCGGTCAGTCGCCTTCGGTCCGGCCAAGTTTGCCCTGCGCGGGCTGGTACAATCCATGGCGCGCGACCTGGGACCCAAAGGGATTCACGTCGCCTGGATCAATGTTGACGGGGTGATCGACATTCCCGACCGTGACATCCCAGGATTTAAGGAGGAGGACATGCTGAAACCCGAGGCCATTGCCGAGACCTACTGGCATCTGGCCCACCAGGATGCCAGCGCCTGGACAACCGAGCTGGAGGTACGACCGTTCAAGGAGAAGTTCTGAGCCGAAATTCTCAATCTGCAATAGAGCTGCATCGGTATCGGTACAGTCCACCTGCCGGATGTGCGCAGCGGTCCCTCAGGCCAACTCCCAGGGACCGCTGTTGACGCGCTGCCCGGTAGGCAGGACGCCGAGACATTTCTGAAGGCATCTCTTGTAATTAGAATCTGTTATGCAGACCGTGACGATTTCGTCGAAGTTTCAGGTTGTCATCCCCAAGGCAATCCGCCAGACCCTGCAACTCACCCCTGGCCAGAAAGTGCAGGCCTTCTTGTATGAAGACCGCATTGAGCTTATCCCGGTGCGTCCGGTGCAACAGATGCGGGGATTTCTGAAAGGGATCGATACGACCATTCCGCGAGAAGAGGATCGGGTGTGAATGTTGTCGATTTCGGTGCTAATGGATTCGAGTAGCGAAGAGGACCCCCAGTGTCACGTCTAACCGATCTGATCGCACGGGCGAAGGTAAAGGAGGGAAGAAAACCTTCTTTTAATGGGATTGTCTCGATTCACCCCTAGAACTTCCTATTTAGACGCGCATTTATGAAAATTTAGCATATAAAAATGTAAAAATTTACATAAACACTGTTTTATAGACAAGATATGCCTCTTTTGCTCGATTTATCTTTTTCGTATGACCTTTTCTCTCTATTATAACTGCTGAATCCAGGGTATTTACCTGAGAAAAAGTCATATGCGACTTATTAAATCAGAAAAACTTGACGAAAACTTCAGATTCATCGTCTGGACAGATAGACGCTTCACCACACACGAAGCATTCAACGTATTTCAGTGACGTTTTTTGTAACTCACACCGTCACCTCTCGGCAGGCGGCCAGTTTTCCTTCCATTTTCTTGAGATCGGTGTCTATTTACGCTAACGGGCGCGGGAAGGTGTATTTGGAGAAGTGTCGATTGAAGTTGATCTCGCAAGCGGCACGGATTTTATCTCTATCAATTTATGCACCCGGTACGTGCAGCTCAACCTCACGGCGGAAGTAGCGCACGATAGGGTGAACCGTTGAAAACAATTGCTCCAGCCGCGAGCCGTACTTACGCTGCTCGGTGATCCCATCTGAATGATGATCGGCCATAGGCGTCTGCGACAAGCTGGAATTCTCTTATTCCGTCACATGACAATATGACGACCGCCTTCACTGATGGGCGGAGAGTTCTTCCCGCACGATCTGGCGAATGAGATCCGGCGTCAAAGGGTGCTCGGCCTGTCCTAGATGGGAATGCAGAGCCTCATTGATAAGGGTTTGATAGCCCTTCCCTGTCTTCTCAGACTGGGCCTTAAAATGTTGGACAATCGCCTCATCAAGATAGATGGTGATCCGTGTCTTGCCGGTCAAGGGAACGACAGTACCACGTTTTCCTTTTGAAAAATCATATTCCTTTTTCATATGCTCGTCTCTCTTTTGGCTCAGCCTTCCGAACCGAAATCAAGCGCACTTCGTCGTGGCGGTAGGTATAAACAACAACCATCAAGGCCCCAAAGAAGTTTGCGCCCACTGAAACAAAACGCCGTTCTCCTTCTGCCGTATCGTCCTCAATCGTCAAGGCCAAGGGATCGCTCAAGACGCCATCTCCATCTGCGAGTGAAACACCATGTTTACGAATATTCGCAGCGTTTTTCTTGGGATCGAAGACAACTTTCACGACCCAAGTATATGCATAATATGCATATACTGCAACGAGGTTGAGAAAAACTGAAAGGGTCGTTTCGCTCTTCATCGCATAAAGAAAAAAGCCTTCCCAGACAAGGCTGAGAAGGCTTCAAGAGGGGAAAAGCTGGGCTGATCGTTCCTACCGTCCCCCGGCCACGTCAACCCGCGCCTGCGCCCACTGGCGGGCCTGGGCGGTTTCGGCATAGTCCGGGTCAGTCTCACCCAGCGTCTTCAGCTGCTCTTCGGCGTCGCCCAGGGCCGTGCGGGCGGCCTCAAGGTCAATCTCGTCGGCCAATTCGGCGCTATCGGCCAGAACGGTCATGACATTGTCCACCACTTCGGCAAAACCACCGCTGAGCGCCAGACGGGTGGACTGATTGCCCCGCGTATATTCCAGGCGACCGGCCTGCAGGGAGGACAGGAAGGTAATATGGTTGGGCAGGACGCCGAATT
>WTHD01000232.1 GCA_011523265.1 Candidatus Binatota bacterium | reverse complement strand
CAGTAACATCACTCCCTTGCAGTTCGACCAGCACCATATCGGCGGCCGACACGTCTTGGGTCGGCAGGCTAGAGTCAAGCGCGGGTGCCTGGTTCGTATGAAACCGATGGACGCCAATATCCAAAGGCCACTGAATGCTCTCAAAAGGCCGCTCATAGGCCGGCTTTCCGCCAACGGCGATCAACCGATTTTGCTGTCGGATAAACCACACTTTTGCCATAGGGTCAGCTTTCTTTATGTGAGAATGGGGATGACTTCCGTTTGGACCGGGTCGCCGGTCACAATCGCTTCATTCTCGGTGATATAAACGTCAACCTCACTGCGTACCCCAAAGTCTCCGGCCAGATAAATACCAGGCTCAACCGAGAAACAGGTATGGGTCAGCACCCGACGCGTATCACGGGTCTCAACGCCATCCATATTCGCGCCGTTGCCGTGGACTTCCGTACCGATAGAGTGGCCGGTTCGATGAAAAAACTGGTCGCCATAGCCAGCATTGGTAATGACGCTTCGGGACGCGGCATCAACTTCATGACCAAAAAACGACTGGCCGCTGGCCACGCGCTCTTTCACAAAGGCGAGCGCGGCATCACGCGCCTCACGAACGAGTTGAAATATCTCCTGGTAGCGCTCGGGGACGACCTTGCCCATAAAGCCGGTCCAGGTGATATCAGCATACACCCCGTCCGGTTCTTTGGCCCAGAGGTCAATCAGCACAAAGTCACCGGACCGAATCAGTGCCGTCTGCCCGGCCGTTGGCGTGTAGTGCGGGTCCGCGCTATGGGCGTTGGCAGCCACCACAGGCGGATAGTAGGTCGTCAGCCCGTGCTGGGCAAAACAGTCCAGGATGAATTGCTGCACCTGATATTCAGACACCGGCGCGTTATCTCTCAAATAGCCAAAGGCGGCATCAACCGTCTGGCGGACCACCGTGGCTGCGCGGCGATGGCTCTGCCATTGCTCCTGGGTCCAGACCGCTTCAAAACGCTGTACCAGATCCGCGGATGAGACCACCTCAACCCCAAGCTGACGGATGGTTTCAATTGTGCCCGCGTCAACGCGCGAGATGTACGGGATGGCATTCCCCGGCGAATACTGCATGGCAATGCGTCGCCGATTGCGCAGCAGCTCGGCTAAACGTTCTGCGTGCTGCTGCCAGGTAAAAAACGGCAGCTTTGGTCCGGGCAGGCGATCCAGACGATACGGCTCAATGCTGGAAACGAGCCCGATAGGCACACCCTCGACCGGAATGAAGTAATACCAGCGTCGCGTCGACAGCTCAGCTTCATCAAGCCCGAGAATGCGGTAGGCGAGCGGGTCGCTGCCCCGAAAATCATAAAACAGCCACCCGTCGAGCGTTTCCTCTTGCAATGCGTGCTGAATCTCGTGCAAGCGGTCTGTGTCCATACCCTCCTCGCTTGAGTTGCGGCCCCTCTGACGAGATGGTAATACTAGCCGCTGGAGGTCGAGAATGAAAGCAGGAATTCATCCAGAAACGTACCGAGATGTCGTCTTTCAGGATACTTCGGCGAACTTCGCCTTCCTCACGCGGGCGTGTATCGAGACGAACGAAACGATTGAGTGGGAAGACGGCAAGACCTATCCGTTGTATAAACTCGATATTTCGAGCGCGTCCCATCCGTTCTACACCGGAAAACAGCGCATTGTTGATACAGCAGGACGAGTTGAACGCTTTCGCCGGAGATATGGGCTGCAAGACCCGGAGAAGAAAGAAGAAGACGCCTAGCCTGCGTCGGCGGACGCAGAGCAAGACCGAGCGGAGGGGCGGTTTTCTACCGCCCCTTATTATATTTGTCTCCGCCCTGGCCCCCGGTTACGATTATGAGCGAAGCCGTTGTGTTGCGCGAAAAACTCTCTGAGGTTGAGAAGCGTTACGAAGAAGTGGAACGCACGCTGGGCCGTCCCGAGGTTGCCAGTGACGCCAAGGAGTATGCCAAACTGGCCAAGGAGCATGCCGCTCTGGAAGAGGTCGTTACGTGTTTTCGGGAATGGCGTAAAGTCCATGAAGACCTCGAGGGCAGCAGAGTCCTGCTTGAGGATAGCGACCCGGAGGTGCGCGACCTGGCGCAAGAAGAGATCGAGGGGCTGAGCCAACGGGCGACCCGGCTGGAAGACCAACTCCATCTCCTGCTGCTTCCCAAAGACCCGCTTGACGAGAAAAACGTGATCCTTGAAATCCGGGCCGGCACCGGAGGCGAGGAAGCGAGTCTGTTTGCCGCCGACCTGTTTCGGATGTATTCGCATTATGCCGAGCAGCGCAACTGGCGCATGGAGGTGCTGAGTTCGAGCCCAACCGGTCTGGGTGGGTTTAAGGAAATCATCAGCATGGTCACGGGCAAGAACGCCTACAGCCGTCTCAAATTCGAGGGCGGGGTACATCGCGTCCAACGGGTCCCCGAGACGGAAGCGTCGGGCCGGATTCATACCTCTGCCGTCACAGTCGCGATCCTGCCTGAAGCCGATGAGGTCGATATCGCCATTGACGAAAAAGAGCTCCGTATCGATGTTTTCCGCTCCTCCGGCCCGGGCGGACAGAGTGTCAACACCACGGATTCGGCCGTCCGCATTACGCATCTGCCAACCAACCTGGTGGTCTCCTGCCAGGATGAGAAGTCACAGCACAAAAACAAAGCCAAGGCGCTTAAAATTCTGCGTTCCCGGCTGCTCGAACGGGCGCAAGCAGAACAACAGAGTAAGATCACGGCTTCACGGCGGAGCATGGTCGGCTCGGGAGATCGCTCCGAGCGGATACGCACCTATAATTTCCCCCAGTCGCGTATGACGGACCATCGGATCAATATGACGCTCCACACCCTTGAGCGTATTCTTGATGGAGAGCTCGACCCGGTTGTGGATGCCCTCGTCACTTCACATCAGGCCGAAATGCTCAAGGCTGCGAGCTGAGTTCGGCCCGACGGGGTTGTCTCCGGTGAAGAACGCGCAGACTCGCCCTACCCCTCTCACAATTCCTCCACGTCTCCAGTCGGATTCCTTATCCCGTGCTGAGACGGTTGCCCAGCTTGTGACCTGGGCCGAAAATAGACTCAAGACGGCCGATATTGACACGCCTCGCCTGGACGCGGAAGTCCTGCTGGCGCATACGCTCCACGTCGGCCGGTCTTGTTTGTACAGCCGGCTCCAAGAGACGGTTTCCGACTCCCAGAAAACCGACTTCCAGCAGAGCGTAGTCCGCCGGACCCAACGCGAGCCGGTAGCCTACATCACCGGCCGCCAGGAATTCTGGTCGCTGGAGTTCCAGGTCAACCCCTGCGTGCTCATTCCGCGCCCTGATACGGAGGTTGTCGTTGAGACGGCTCTACGCCTGCTGGCGTCGTCGCGGATAACCGCCCCACGCATCCTCGATATGGGGACAGGCAGCGGATGCATTGCCGTTACCCTCGCGACTGAATTGCCGTATGCACATATTTGGGCGGTCGATAGGACACAAGCAATCCTGTCTGTTGCCCAAAAGAATGCCCAGACGCATCAGGTTGGTCACCGCATCACATTTACCTGTGGAGACCTGCTTACCCCTGTTTCGCCGGGCGCGCCGTTCTTTGACCTGCTTGTGACCAATCCCCCATATATCGCCTCACAGGTGCTCGACACGCTTCGGCCCGAGGTCCGAGCATGGGAGCCGCGGGTCGCCCTGGACGGTGGAGCGGACGGTCTCGATTTTTACGGCCGTCTGTTGTACGACAGTCCAGACTACATACGGCCGGGCGGCTGGCTCGTCGCGGAAATTGGGGAGACGCAAAAAGACGCCCTAGTGCAGCTTGGACAAAAGGTACAACTCGGACACAAGCAGCGCCGCCTGCGTTTCCAGACGTGCAGGCAAGACTACGCTGGCCGGGATCGGGTGGTTGTCTTCCAAAAGACCGCTGGTTGAGTAGGAGCGAGTGGTGAGGTAGCGGGACGGGCTCTATGGATACGATTCTCATTCAAGGCGGTATTCCCCTGCATGGGGAAGTAACGGTCAGCGGCGCGAAAAATGCTGCCTTACCGCTACTCTTCGCCTCTCTTTTGACCCACGAGGAATGCACCCTGCGCGGCGTGCCGCGTCTGGTCGATATCCAGACTGCCTTGGGCTTGCTGACCGAACTCGGGGTGCGGGCGGATTGGCTCAGTACGGATGAGGTCGTGCTCGATGCCAAGCGGGTCGGTCAGTTTGAGGCGCCGTATGATTTGGTCAAGACCATGCGAGCGTCGTTTTTGGTGCTGGGCCCACTGTTGGCTCGCTTTGGCAGAGCTCGCGTCTCAACACCGGGCGGCTGTGCCATCGGTACCCGTCCGGTCAATATTCATCTGGCTGGCTTGCAGCAGCTCGGTGCATCCATACGGATTCGGCAAGGCTATGTCGAAGCGCGGGCCAACCGGCTGACGGGGGCGCGCATCACCCTCGATTTCCCTTCCGTCGGCGCGACGGAGAACCTCATGATGGCGGCCACCTTGGCCACAGGAACGACCGTCCTGGACAATGCCGCACGTGAACCCGAAATTGAGGACCTGGCAGCCATGCTTGTTGCGATGGGTGCTCGTATTCATGGGGCGGGGAGTCGGACAATCGTGATTGAGGGTGTTGATGCGCTGCACGGCGTCAGCCATCAGGTTATTCCCGATCGCGTTGAGGCCGGGACTTTTCTTATTGCCGGTGCAATCACGTCGGGCAATGTGCTGGTTCAGGGTGCCCACGCCGATCATCTCACCAGCTTTCTGAATACCCTGCAACGCGCAGGCGTCACCATTAGCCACGAACCGGAAGGGATTCGGGTCCAGGGTAATGGGCGGCCGACCGGCGTCCAGTTCAGTACCCAGCCTTACCCTGGTTTTCCAACCGACCTGCAAGCGCAAATGATGGCGCTGCTGACCCTGGGTGAAGAGCAGAGCAGCATCACCGAAACGATTTTCGAGAATCGCTTTATGCACGCCCAAGAACTCGTCCGTTTAGGTGCGGACGTGCATGTCCAAGGCCATACCGCAACCATTCAGGGCGTCGCATTTTTAAGCGGTGCGCCCGTCATGGCGACCGACTTGCGAGCCAGCGTGTCGCTGCTCCTGGCCGGACTGGCGGCCCGCGGTGAAACGGAGGTCTCCCGTATTTACCATCTTGATCGCGGCTATGAACACATCGAAGCCAAGCTGTCTCAGCTTGGAGCGAAAATCCAGCGCCAAACACATCGGCCTGTCCAATGACGCGCTCCGCAACAAAAGCCCTGGTTCCGCTGCTCTCTACAATGGATGCGGCTTGCCAGCGGCACCTGGACAAACTGCTGTCGCGGGGCGAGAGCGCCAGCACCCAGGTTGAATCCGCAGTCCGCTCTATTTTGCACGATGTTCACAAACGCGGCGACCGGGCGCTTATAACCCTCACCAAAAAATTCGATCGGGTCTCACTCTCGCCTCATGAACTGGGCGCGACCCCGGTCGAGATGGAGTACGCGCTCAAGAGCCTGGCAGCGCCCGTCAGAAAAGCACTACGCGTCGCGGCCCAACGTATCCGCCGCTTTCACCGCAAGCAGCGCCAGTCATCCTGGACCTACCGTGACGCGCTTGGAGTCACGCTGGGTCAGAAAATAGCTCCGCTTGAACGGGTCGGAGTGTATGTCCCCGGTGGAACCGCGGCCTATCCGTCCTCTGTGCTCATGAATGTGATCCCGGCGAAGGTTGCCGGTGTCAAAGAAGTTATCGTGGTCTCCCCGCCGTCGCCTGAAGGGGATAATCCCGCCCTGCTGGCTGCGGCCCACATTGCGGGCGCGGACGCCTTTTTCCGGATCGGTGGAGCCCAGGCCGTGGCCGCCCTGGCGTACGGTACCCGAACGATTCCGCGCGTCGATAAAATCGTCGGACCGGGCAATATCTATGTCGCCACGGCCAAACGGCTCGTCTTTGGCCGGGTTGATATCGATATGATTGCCGGGCCGAGCGAGATTCTGGTGATCGCCGACCAGACCGCCAGGCCCGACTATATTGCGGCCGATATGCTCTCCCAGGCGGAACATGACACCCTGGCCGCCCCGCTGTGTCTGACGACGTCCCGGCGCCTGGGACAGGCGGTGATCCGGGAACTCACCGAGCAGCTTGCCCGGCTTCCCCGGCGTACCATCGCGGCGGCCTCCTTACGGCGCTTCGGCGCGGTTATTCTCGCCCGACATCGTCAAGAGGTCGTGGAACTGGCCAATGCGATTGCCCCTGAACATCTGGAGTTGGCCGTCAAAGACCCGCAGACCTGGGTCAAGGATATTCGGCACACCGGAGCGATTTTTCTGGGGCATCTTTCGACCGAACCGTTTGGCGATTATATCGCCGGGCCCAATCACGTGCTGCCGACCGGCGGGACGGCTCGGTTTTCCTCACCCCTGGGCGTCTACGACTTCCTGAAACGCACCAGCGTAATACGGGCGTCGTCGCAGGCCCTGTCCAGCCTGGGGCCCGAAGTGGTGCGGCTGGCCGAGCTTGAGGGACTTGAGGCCCACGCCCGAGCCGTGCAATATCGTTTAGACGGAGGCAGGCATGGCCGCACGCAAGGCTGACGTTCAGCGCAAGACCAATGAAACCGATATCCACCTGAGCGTCCAACTCGAAGGCGAAGGGCAGTACGAGGTCTCGACCGGGGTCCCCTTTCTTGACCATATGCTGGAACTCTTTGCTCGACACGGATTCTTTGATCTCAGGGTGCAGGCGAGCGGCGATATTGCGGTGGACGACCATCATACGGTCGAAGATGTCGGTCTGGCACTCGGCCAGGCGCTCCGGGAGGCCTTGGACGACAAACACGGTATCCGCCGCTTCGGTGAGGCCAGCGTGCCGCTGGATGAGGCCCTGGTCTCGTGTGTGGTTGACCTGAGTGGACGGCCGTTTCTGGCCTATAACCTAGAGATTCAGCAAGAAAGGGTAGGAAACTTTTCAACGGAACTGATCCACGACTTTTTTCTGGCCCTGACGAATCAGGTCGGCATGAACCTGCACCTGAATATGGCCCAGGGCCGCAACCCCCACCACATTATCGAGGCCGGCTTCAAGGCTTTTGCCAGGGCGCTCAGCAGCGCGGTCGAGCATGATCCCCGCGTTCAGGGTGTCCTATCCACAAAAGGCAGCCTGTAGATTCGAGAAGACTAAAGCATTTCACGATAAGTTGTAGCCCGTCTCTCTTCTCCTTTAAGAGTGCGGGCTTCCAGCCCGCAGGACGGCCAGGATGGCCGCCCTCCCAGGAGGGGAGTCCCCCGCATCCCCCCTGGGACGCTTGGGGCAGGCCAGGGTGTGATTCTGTATTGAAGTTGCGTAGGTCACTCCGGTTTGTTGAGATGCATGCCGAGCAGCTCATGCGCGATATGGAACCCCAGATCCTGTACCAGCCGCTGCTTCCACTGTCGCCGTAGCACCGCACTCGTCATACGCCGGATCGCACGCGGCTTCTGCATAATCTTTTCGGCGATCTCCCATGCCCGTGGTTGTAGGCCGTCAAGCGGCAGCACCTCGTTGACCAAGCCCAGTTCCTTGGCCGTCTGCGCGTCGATCGTGTCACTGGTGTACAGAAAATACGCGGCGCGCTTCAGCCCCATCAACTCTTGGAACGTCAACCCCTGGCCGTCCCCAGGCACCAGGTTGAACTTGAAGTGCGGATCGAACAGCTCGGCGTGCTCCGCGCACAGCGTAATGTCGCATAACAGGGCGAATTCCGTGTGCAGACCTGAGCCGTTGATACAGGCAATCGTGGGAATATCGATATTGAAGATGAATGCCTCCAGCAGTTTGGTCGCGTCCGCATAGATCTGATCGTAGAACACGTCTGCGGACATCTCATGGAAGGGCAGTTTGGACATTTCCGGGTCAAACCCAGCGATCCACTTATCCCCCGTGCCGCTGAAGATCAGCACCTCGTTGTCGGGGTCGTTGCCGATGTCGAGCCACAGCTGGGACCAGGCGTTGTGAATCGGCAGGCCGTATATGACGGGTCCTCCCTCGGTGTGCATGTGCACCTGGAGGATGCCGTCGCGGCGCTCCATATTAAAGTATGTAGCGTATTTCTCCTGGTAGTCCTCGAACCGCGGCCGGCTCACAAACCCCAGGCGTTGTTCCCTCTCTCGTGCGTTCGGTCGTTCGTCAGTCTTCGCGCTCATGCGTCTCTCCCCCCTTTTTTAGGTTCGCTGCCCTGAGGACTGGTGAGGGTGCCCTCTCCCTCAGGGCACCCTTGAGGAGCGATTGAGTATTAGCCAGCCGGCGTATCGAAATCGCTGGCGCTGTGTCGTTCGATGAGCCGCTCTTCCTCTGGCCCCCAGGACTTGTTCACGCGTCGGCCGCGTTGGACGGCGGGCCGGGCTTCAATTTCTTTCGTCCATCGGATCACATGCGTGTACGATTGAACATCGAGAAACTCGGCGGCTTCATAGATATTCTGTCCGACTAAGGCACCATACCAGGCGTAGTTCGCAATGTCTGCGATGGTGTACTCGTCACCACACAAATACTGCCGGTCGCTGAGATGACGATTCAACACATCGAGGAGACGTTTCGTCTCCATGGCGTAGCGATTGATGGGGTACTCGAACTTTTCCGGCGCGTAGGCATAAAAATGCCCAAACCCGCCGCCTATGTAGGGAGCGCTGCCCATCTGAAAGAACAGCCACGACAGACATTCTGCACGGGCTGACGGCTCGGTCGGCAGGAAAGCGCCAAACTTTTCTGCCAGATAGACGAGCATGGCACCGGACTCAAAGACGCGGGTGGGGGGGTTGGTGCTGCGGTCAAGCAGCGCCGGGATTTTGGAGTAGGGGTTGATGGCCACAAAACGACTGCCGAACTGATCGCCCTCACCGATGTTGACGAGGTAGGCATCGTACTCGGCCTCCTTGATGCC
>WTHD01000026.1 GCA_011523265.1 Candidatus Binatota bacterium | reverse complement strand
TCCCAGCCCCGTCCGTCATCCGGCACCCGGCTCTTTGTCGGCAACCTGCCCTATTCCGCGGGAAACACCGACCTGGAAAAGGTCTTTGCCGAGGTCGGCACGGTCAGTTCGGTCAGCGTTGTTACCGACCGTTTCTCCGGACAATCAAAGGGCTTCGCCTTTGTTGAAATGGGCTCGAAGGAAGAGGCCGACGCGATTATTGAAAAATTCAACGGCCAGGAAGTCCTTGGCCGGGTGCTGAAGGTCAACGCCGCGCGTCCACCGGAACGACGGCGGTTCGGCGGCGGTGGTGGCGGGCGGCGATTCTGATCGACTCTGTCCGCAGCTAGCCCTGCTCCAGATGGTAGAATACCAGACCGGTCAACAGCTTGGGGTAGAAATAGGTTGACTTCTGCGGCATGGTCTCGCCGCCGGCACAGACCTGCTGAATCTGCTCAAAGGTTGTTGAGCGCAGGAGAAAAGCGGCCTGAGCGTCTCCGGCGCTCACACGTTGCAGCGCCTCGTCAGTATCGCTCGTATACGAGACGGCCTGCTTTTGGACGGCGGGCGGTAAGCCCAGAAAACGCTCGAACAGCACATCGTGCAACACGGTGACATCAAGCGCCCGCATGGCCGCCGAGGCGGACAGGTCCTGCGTGACCCGGTCATCGAAGGACAACAGCCAGTCGTGCTCGGCTCCGGCCATGACGCACCCGATCCGGCGCTCCGGGCCGGGCGCCGAAAGGGCGTTCAGAAATGCCTGGCGTTGGGCCGGAGCATAACGGGTCAGTCGAAAGTCGCGCTTGAGAACGGCTTGCAGATCGGTCGGACTGGGCAGACGGGTCTGCCGGATCAGTCGATGGGTTGGGAGGATGGTCAGACCGCTGTCCTCGGCACTGGTCAGATACGCCAGGACGTAATGAAAGGGTCTATCCTCGCTCGCGTCGGTTTCCGCCGTCCGCTCGCGGCTGTATTGCAGCGCGGTTTCATAGCGGTGATGGCCGTCGGCGATAATCAGCGATTTGTCCGAGAGTTGCGCCGTAATGTCCGCAACGACCGCCGGGTCCCGGATGGGCCACAGCCGATGAGTGACACCCGCGTCGTCCGCGATCTCCACCGCGGCCGGTTGGGCGAGTGCCTCCCGGAGGGTGTGTTCGAGCGACCAGCCCGCCCCAGCGTAGAGACAGAAGATCGAACTCAGATGCGCCCGGCAGGCGCGCAGCAGGGCGAGCCGATCTTTTTTGGCCCGCTCGAAGGTGCGCTCGTGCGGGCGAATGACCCCGGACTCGAAATCTTCAACCCGCAGCGCGGTAAAAATACCGGTCCGCCGTCGTCGCTGGCCGTCCTGGAGCGTGTACTCCTGGGTGTAGCAGTAGAAGCCGGGCTCCGGGTCGGACTGCACGACCCGCTGGGACAGCCAGGTCTGAAAAGTCTCGGCCGCCGCCGTATAGGGGTCGTCCGCCTTGTTGAAGTCGAGATGGGTGGCGTTATACGGACTCTGGAGATGGAGGAGCGTTTGTTGTTCCGGACTGATCACGTCATACGGCGGAGAGACGACTTCTTTCAAATCGCCGACAACCGCCGGATTATAGCGTAACGCGCGAAAGGGACGAATGTGTGCCATGATTCTCTTGCCCCCTGCCCTTTGGGCTTCCCCCTTAAAGAAGGGGGGGACCTCCGGTTTGCCCCCTGTCCTTCGGGCTTCCCCCTTAAAGAAGGGGGGGACCTCCGGTTTTAGCCTGCCAGTGCCCGTTGACCAATATCCCGCCGGTAGTGCATGCCCGGCCACGAAATGCGTTGCACCGCCTGATAGGTGGTCGCAACGGCCTGACGAATATCCGTCCCGGTTGCGGTCACGCCCAGAACGCGGCCACCATTGGTGACCAGCGCGTCTGCCTGTCGTTTTGTGCCGGCATGAAAAACCGCCCCGTCCTGCCAGTCGGCGAACTGCTCCAATCCGGCAATCGCCTGGCCCTTCTCATAGCTGCCCGGATAGCCTCCGGCCGTGAGCACGACACACACCGCGGCGCGGTCATCCCAGTCGAGGCTCACCCGGTCGAGGCGTTCATCAACCACGGCCTGCATGACCTCGATGAGGTCCGACTTGAGGCGCAGCATGAGCGGCTGACACTCCGGGTCGCCAAAGCGAACGTTGAATTCAAGAACCTTCGCCTGCCCCTGGTGGATCATCAGCCCGGCGTACAGGACACCTTTATACACGATATTGCGCTGTCTGAGCCCGTGGACGACCGGGCTGAGAATGTCCTGCACAATCCGGTCGGCCAGCGCCGGGGTGACGACCGGCGCCGGCGAGTAGGCTCCCATCCCGCCGGTATTCGGCCCCCGGTCGCCGTCAAAGACCTGCTTGTGATCCTGAGAAGAAGCCAAGGGAAGAATATGGGTGCCATCCGTCAACGCCAGAAACGAGGCCTCTTCGCCGCGCAAAAACTCCTCAATCACCACCTGGTCGCCCGCCGCACCAAACTGACGCTCGCGCATAATGGTGGTGATTGCGGCCTGAGCTTCGGCCTGGGTGGCGCATAACAGGACACCTTTTCCCGCGGCGAGGCCGTCGGCCTTGACCACAATCGGCGCTCCGACTTTTTCGATATAGCGGCTGGCTTCGTCCGGGTCGTGAAACACGCCAAAGGCGGCGGTGGGCACGGCCTGCTGCTGCAAGAGTTCTTTGGTAAAGGCTTTGCTGCCTTCGAGTTGAGCAGCGGCCCGGTTCGGGCCAAACACGCGCAGACCCCGCGACTCAAACCGATCGACAATTCCGAGGCTCAGCGGCAACTCAGGGCCGACCACCGTCAATCCGATCCGTTCTTTTTCGGCAAACGCGCACAGCCCGTCAACATCGTCCGCGGCCAGCGCAACCAGTTCGGCTTGGTCGGCAATCCCGGCGTTGCCCGGCGCACAGTAAATTGTCGAGACGCGCGGACTCTGGCGAATCTTCCACACCAGGGCGTGTTCCCGGCCGCCGCTGCCAATCACCAGTATTTTCATTGCTAACGCCGAATCATGGCTAATGCCGAAAATGCCGCATGCCGGTGACAATCATGGCCATGCCGTGCTCGTCCGCGGTGGCAATCACATCCTTGTCCCGCAGGCTACCGCCGGGCTGAATCGCGGCGGTTGCGCCGGCCTGGGCCACCACGTCGAGCCCGTCGCGAAAGGGAAAAAACGCATCCGAGCCGACCACGCTGCCGCGGGTCTCCAGCCCGAGGTCGCGCGCCCGGGAGACGGCGATCTTGGCCGAGTCAACCCGGCTCATCTGACCAGCGCCCACGCCCACGACCTGATCGCTTGAGGTGAGCACAATGGCGTTGGACTTGACGTGCTTGCACACCCGCCAGGCAAAGGCCAGGGCCTGGTACTCCGCGTCGGTCGGCCGCCGTTTGGTCACCACCTCGCAGTCTCGTACATTGACTTGGCCGGTATCGCGCTCCTGATACAGCAGGCCGCCGGTAATCGGCTTGGCCTCGTAGCGGGCCGGCTGGGCGTCTACGATCTCCGGGATTTCCAGCAACCGGATGTTCTGGAGGCGCTTGGACGAGGCCAGCATCTCCAGGGCCGGGGCCGCATAGCCGGGGGCCAGCACGATTTCAAGAAAGCCCTGTTCGTACAGGTTCAGGATTTCCTGGGCGGTCGCCGCATCGACCTCGCGGTTCAAACCCACGATCCCGCCAAAAATGGAAACCGGATCGCAGGCGCGCGTCTTCCGAAAGGCGTCGGCCAGAGACTCCGTCGAGGTGGCCACGCCACACGGGTTGGTATGCTTGATGGCCACCGCGGCCGTTTCGTCAAACTCCTGGAGCAGGGCAAACGCGGCGTTGGCATCCACAATATTATTATACGACAGCGCCTTGCCCTGGAGCTGTTTGGCGTTGGCGATACACGCCTCCCGGACGACCGGGCTGCGGTAAAAAGCTGCAGACTGGTGCGGGTTTTCTCCATAGCGGAGGTCCTGGGCCTTGACATATTGCAGGTGCAGGGTTTCGCCAAAAGGCCGGCGTTCCTCTCCGTCGAGGCTGCCCAGGTAGTCGGCAATGGCGCCGTCGTAGCGGGCGGTCAACCGGAAGGCTTTCTTGGCCAGGGCGAGCTTGTGCTCGGCAGACAGGGCGCCGTCTGCCGTGAGCGCGGCCAGCACGGCCGGATAATCGTCCGGGTCCACCACGACACAAACGTCGGCGTGATTCTTGGCCGAGGCGCGCAGCAGGGACGGCCCGCCGATATCGATGTTCTCGATCGCGTCGGCAAAGCCGCAGTCCGGCCTGGCCACGGTTTGTTCAAACGGGTAGAGGTTGACCACCACCAGATCAATGGCTTTGAGGTCGTGGTGGGTCATGGCCTCAAGATGGCTGGGGTCGCCCCGGCGGTGCAGAATGCCGGCGTGTATGCGGGGGTGCAGGGTCTTCACCCGGCCGTCGAGCATTTCGGGAAAGCCGGTAAAGTCTTCGACCGGGGTCACGGTAAGGCCGGCGTCGGTCAGCGCCTTGGCCGTGCCGCCGGTTGAGAGCATTTCAATACCAAGCGCAGCCAGGCCGCGAGCCAGATCAACAACGCCACGTTTGTCGCTCACGCTAATCAGGGCGCGGGTGACGGTAGCCATGGGGTACTCCTTGGTGATAGCGGGTTGGAAAGGTGTCCATCTAGATATGCCTGGATGGGCAGACAGGGGAATACCAGAAGCCTCCTGGGTTGTAAAGGGAAACCCGTGGGCATATGGTGGGCCGCGATGACATTGCGGCTCAACGGCGATGTGCGGGAGTGCCGAGAGGGCACCACGGTCGCGGCCTTAGTTGAGGAACTCGGCCTTGGAAACAAGCGGATTGCGGTTGAAGTCAACCGGGATATTATTCCCCGCGACGAGTACGCCAACTGCGGACTGCAACAGGACGACGAGGTTGAAATCGTCCATTTTGTTGGCGGAGGCCGCTAGTCAGAGCGTACACAGATCAACACAGTGAGGACGCCATGCCAGGTCCCAAAGACCCCTTTGTACTCGCAGGCAAGGAATACCATTCCAGGCTGATTGTCGGCACGGGAAAGTATAAGGATTTTGCGGAAACCAAACAGGCGATCGAGGCCTCGGGGGCCGAGATTGTGACGGTGGCGGTCCGCCGGGTGAATATCACCGACCCCAACCAGGAGAATCTGCTCGACTATATCGACCCCAAGCGCTACACCATCCTGCCCAACACCGCCGGCTGCTATAACGCCGCGGACGCGGTACGGACCTGCCGCCTGGCCCGCGAGGCTGGGGTCGGCAAGATGGTCAAGCTGGAGGTCATCGGCGATGACAAGACCCTCTTCCCCGACATTCCGGGCACGCTTGAGGCGGCCAAGACCCTGGTTGACGAGGGTTTTATCGTTCTGCCCTATATTCACGACGATCCGATCTCCTGCCAAAAGCTCGAAGACATGGGCTGCGCAGCGGTCATGCCGCTGGCCGCGCCCATCGGCTCCGGGCTCGGCATCCGCAATCCGTATAATATCCGTATCATTCTCGAACACAGTAGCGTGCCGGTGATTGTTGACGCCGGGGTGGGCACGGCCTCGGACGCCGCGGTTGCCCTGGAGATGGGCTGTGACGCGGTGCTGATGAACACGGCCATTGCCGCGGCAAAGGACCCGATTCTGATGGCCGACGCCATGCGCCAGGGGGTGGAAGCCGGGCGCAAAGCCTATCTGGCCGGACGCATGGGTAAAAAGCTGTACGCCACCGCCTCCAGCCCGCTCGACGGAATGATCGCCTAGCCAGTCGCCACCTCCCCTCTTGGAAGGGGTGGCCGAGGGCCGGGGTGGGTTTCCCCAGGCCGTCCGACCGATGCTCAACTTCCGCCTGTATTTCGTCACCGACCGTAAACAAACCGCCGACCGGCCCCTCACCGATGTCGTGCACGCCGCTCTCGACGGTGGGGTGCGGGCCGTTCAACTCCGGGAAAAGGACCTTGAAGGCCGCGAGCTGTACGCACTGGCCGAGCAGCTTCGTACGCTGACCGCACGCTACCGGGCCCAACTGCTGGTCAACGACCGCCTGGACGTGGCCCTGGCGGTCGAGGCCGACGGCGTCCATCTTGGACAGCACTCTTTTTCGGTCCAAGATGCCCGCCGTCTGCTGGGAGCCGGGAAACTCATCGGCGTTTCAACCCATTCCCGGCAGGAAATCACCGCGGCTCAGGGGGCCGATTTCATGCTCTTCGGCCCGGTCTATTACACCCCCTCAAAGGCTGCCTACGGTAAACCCCAGGGGCTCGACCGCCTGCGCACGGCGGTTGCTCACAGTACAGTGCCGGTTTTTGCGATTGGCGGCATCAAGACCGAGTGCGTGGCTGAGGTCCTGGAGACCGGCGCCCACGGCATTGCCATGATTTCGGCCATCAGCGCGGCCCCCGACCCCACTCAGGCCGCGCGCGAGTTATTGCGGCAGCTCGACTGAGGCGCATCGGGCTTGCCCCGCGGTTCGCCTCACTGGTAGAATCCCCGCAATCTACGCCACCCTAGCTCAGTTGGTAGAGCAACTGATTCGTAATCAGTAGGTCGTCGGTTCAAATCCGATGGGTGGCTCTGCCCAAGCCCTTGTGTCTGCAAGGGCTTTTTCTTGTTAAGCTTCTTCCGACTCATCGGGTTTGATTCATTTTTTTGCAGCGTTGTTCACGTGCCAGGAGGAGGCTATGCCGAACGAGCGGGGAAAGCCAGAATTACGACTCGATCATCTCGCAGTCTGGGTAGAAGACATTGATAAAACGGCTGCGTTCCTGACCGAGACGGTTGGCTGGAAGCGCCACCCCATGGTGGTTGAGGTCAGCGCGGAAGACGAAACAACAGGCGGCATGAAAGCGGCCTTCGTTCATGGCGGTGGCTTGTGGTTGGAGTTGGTTTTACCAACATCCCCCGGACCCGGCATGGCAATATTGGAAGAGGTTGGTAAGGGCGCCATTGTTGAGGTCAATTTTGAAGCGGTCGATGCGGACTATCGAAGAGTGCTTGAGGAGATGGACGCGAAAGGCATTCAGATGCTCAGCATGGATGGCTCTCCACTCAAAGATGGTGGCAGAATCCAGGAAAGCGTACGTGGGGATGCGGCGACCGCGGAGACCGGACAGCTCATTGCCTACTGGCCGGCAGACGTCAGTTGTGGGACGACCATTGAGGTCTACGAGCGGCGGCTGGATGATGCGACCAACCTCCTAAACATTCGCGACGAGGCGTGGGTGAATGAAAAACCCCGGCCGCATAGCCCGCGCATCGATCGCGTGTGCATTCTTGTCGAAGACCTGTCGAAGACGGCAGCATTCTATACCGAAGTCATGGGGCTCAAGCGCCATCCCGCTGAATTTGGCCTTGACGGGGGCGCGCACAACCTTGGTGATATGCAATGCGCGTTTATTGAGGCCAATGGCGTTTGGGTGCAATTGGTTCAGCCGACGTCAGCCGGGTATGTGCTGGATCTTCTCAAAGAAAAAGGTGAGGGCTATGCCCTGGAAGTGGCCGCCGAAGTGGACGACCTCGATGCGTTCTACGACCACATGGTGGCCAAGGGCATTACCATGGTCAACGGTGATGGGACTCCATTGGCACCTGGAGCGAAGGGGCTCACGGTCGAGCCGTCCGGTGATCGGCATCACTATTTCCCGTTGAACGAGAGTCAGGGGATGCGGATTATGGTGTATGAACGTGGCCCTCGTCATACCAGTATGCTGCATCGCCGTGACGACATTTGGTCGCGCGTTTCCTGACCGGCATATGCATGCAGGTGGACAGCGCCCGGTAGTGCCAAATGATCAGGGCGGATTATATACAGGATTGACAGCTTTCCTTCCGCGCGTCATGCTGAGGCAACCGAGGAGGACGCACACCGATGACGGATTTTCATGTGAAACCGCTCGACGCGAGCTTTGGGGCGACCGTAACCGGACTCAAGCTGGCCGACATTGACGAGACAACCTTCAGCCGGCTGTACGACACCTGGCTGGAGTACGCGCTGCTCATCTTCCCGGACCAGCATCTCTCCAACGACCAGCAGGTCGAATTTGCCAAACGCTTCGGTGAGCTGGAGTTTGATCTGGTGCCGATCAGCAACGTCAAAAAAGACGGCAGCATTCGCGTCGAAGACGATGCGGACGAGATGATTCAGGTCCTCAAAGGCAATATGGGCTGGCATTGCGACAGCACCTATATGCCCGTGCAGGCCAAGGGCGCGGTGTTCACGGCCCACGTTGTGCCTGCGGCGCGCGGGGAGACCGGCTGGGCGGATTTGCGCGCCGGGTATGACGCGCTCGACAACGCCATGAAAGAGAAAGTCGCCGATCTGTCGGCCTACCATTCCCTCCGTCATTCACAGAAAAAAATCGGGTTTTCAGCCAAAAAGGGCGGCGACTATAACGGCTATGGGTTGGACGTCAAGGACCCGCCGCTCAGACCCCTGGTGAAAACGCACCCCGAGACCGGGCGCAAGTCGCTACTGATCGGCCGTCATGCCTACGGCATTCCGGGAATGGACACGGCCGAATCCGAACAATTGCTCAAGGCGCTAGTGGACCATACCTGCCAGCCGCCGCGTGTCTATCATCACCGGTGGACGGTCGGCGACGCCGTGCTATGGGACAACCGCCGCCTGCTGCACCAGTCCTGCCCCTGGGACATGACCGAAGCACGGGTGATGTACCACGCCCGAATCGCCGGCGACCCCGCGTCCGAATTCGCCGGCCCCGGCTCTCCCAGCCTGTAATAGCATCTCTCCCACCCTTCCCATCCCCTCTTGGGAGGGGTGCCGCGTCAGCGGCGGGGTGGGTTCTCTATGACCCAGAACACCGCCCGGCCCGCGCCAACCGTGTCAACGCCTCCGTAATCAGCCGCACCGCCTCTTCAAGGTCTGCGTCGGTCGTGTCAAAGCCGAGGCTGAAACGGATTGAGCTTGCTACGGATGCGGATGCTGGAAGACTGTCGGCAAGGTATCAATTCGGCTATAGACCTTCAATTGTGAACCGCAACGAATTTCTTCAGAAGCTCGGCCAAGTAAAATTCTGGCGAACGCGCGGACAGCGCGCGCCACATAAGCCGCTACTGGTTCTGCTCGCGCTTGGCCGGATCGCTCGGAAAGAAGAGCGCTTGGCCCGCTACGAACAGGACATTGAACGTCCACTAACAGATTTGCTGGAGCGCTTTGGACCGCCCCGCAAGGCAATTCACCCTGAGTACCCGTTCAGCCGTCTGCCAAAAGACGGGCTATGGGAAATCCCAGGCAAAGAATCATTGCCCGCCACGGGACAAGGAGATTTACACCGAAGCGGACTCATTAAACACTCTGTGACGGGCGGTTTTCCCGAACCAATCTACGAACTGCTCCTCTCCGATTCCGAACTCGTACAGCAGGCCGCTCAAGCGCTCCTCTACGAACATTTTCCCTACTCGTTACATGATGACATCCGTACCGCAGCCGGCTTTCCTACTGAATTTCTGGTACAGGAGCCTCCTGGTCTTCCTTACGGTTTGGTGGTGCCACGTGCTCCTGCCCGCCCGCGAGACCGGAACTTTCGGCACGCCGTCCTCCGCGCGTACGAGTGCCGTTGCGCCGCGTGTGGATTCGATCTCCGCCTGGAAGACGAACTCCTCGGATTAGAGGCCGCGCATATCAAATGGCATTCGGCTGGTGGTCCGAGTAAGGTTCCGAACGGGTTGGCGCTATGCAGCATTCATCATAAGACGCTTGATCGGGGGGCACTCGGCTTGGCACCGGTCGCTGGGGGATTCAAGGTACTCATTTCGGCCAAAGTCCAAGGTGAAAGCGATGCGACGCGGTGGTTCTGGGATTGTCACAATGCGCCGCTCCGACGTCCCCGCAGTAGCGAGTTCAAACCGAAAGCCGAGTTCGTGAAATGGCATACACGCGAGGTCTTTCGTGACCCACCGCAGGATTCGTCGAGTTCTGACACAAACTAGGATTGGTGGAGTTTAAGCTCAAGACGCATCCCGACAGCGGCCGCAGTGTGTTTTAATGTATGCAGCGTCACGCCTTCGTTCTCCGGGTCGAGTAACCGGTCGAGATGAGAGCGGTTGGTTGCCATGCGCTCGGCCATCCGTGCCTCGGATAGGTTCTACGCATTCATTGCCCCCTTCAGATTGTAGGTAAGAACAGTCTCAATCGCTTGGCTCTTTGCGTCTTCATAGGTTCCGTCTTCCACCCCTGACTGACGCTAAACGACCTTGCCCCCTTCGATACAGGCAATAAGCCCTTCAAGGTCGCAGACGACTTGGGGGCCGCTCTGGAGGAACTCGCTGCGCTGACAGACCAGGAAGCGTCGGTCCGCGCCGATCAGGTCCGCAGTGGCGTTGAGCCGTTTCATATCGTTTGGACCAGGGTGCGTAGTGAGCTTGATCTCCAGCGCCCATAGCTCGGAATCGACCTGGACCAGGAGGTCAATCTCACGTTGATCGCTCGTCCGGAGATAGTACGCGTCGAATGTCCGGTCGGTGTATTGCAGGGCGGCCAATACCTGAGTGATGACAAACCCCTCCCAGCTCGCACCGACCCAGGGCTGACTCAGCAGCGCGGCCCGGTCATACAGGTTCAACAGGGCGTGCAGCAACCCGGTGTCCCGCCAGTACACCTTGGGCCGCTTGACGAGACGCTTGCGGATGTTCGCCTGATACGCTGGCAGGCGGCGCACGAGAAACGCGCCCTCCAGATAGTCCAGATAGCTGTTGACGGTATGGTAAGAGAGGGCCAGGCTCTTCCCGACCTGACTTGCATTCCATTCCTGCCCGTGAACCGCGGCGAGCATCTGGAGCAGACGGCGTGTCGTCCGGGCATGAGCAGGCAGGCCCCAGTTGGGAAGGTCGCGCTGGGTCAGCAGGTCCAGATAGTTGTGTTGCCAGACGGGAAACCTGCGGCCGCCTAAAACCCCGCCGTCAGGATAGCCGCCGCAGAGCCAGAGCCGTTGGCTCTCGTTTCCAAGCTCGGACTGGAGCAAGGGGGTCAGCTCGACAACGGCCAGTCGTCCCGCGAGTGACTCGGACACCCGGACCATCAGGGACGGAGACACCGACCCCAACAGCAGGAAGCGACCGTTGCGCCTGCGGTCGCGGTCGATGGTCCCGCGCAGGCGCGGAAACACTTCGGGCCAGGTCTGGGCTTCGTCCAGAATGACAAGCTCGTGTCCGTCAGCAATGGTCTCCCACCCCAGGTCCAGGCGCAGCCGGTCGGGTTCCTGCTCAAGATCGAAGTATTGGCCTCCCAGAGAGCGGGCCAGGGTTGTTTTGCCGCACTGGCGTGGCCCGACCAAGGCGACCGCCGGGTAGGACCGCTGCCGTGCTCCCAGAACCGCTGTGATTTTTCGTGCCAGCATTCTTGCATTTTAGAAATTTATTTCTATTTTGCAAGAATAGGGTCAAGGTCTGGTTGTCCGGGATGTGGACATATCTGCCTACGGCCTGCTGCTCAGGAATGACGGACGGCTACACAGCATCGTGATTTGCTCTAGGCGGACCTCCAGCCATCCCTCTCTTGGAGGAGGTCTGCGCCTTCATCACTCGCGCGGCAACTCATCCTCTGGATCAGGCGGCAGGTCCGGGGCCTTGTCGAGATAGTGCGTCAGATCACTCTCGACTTCATTTTCCACAGGAGCTTTGTAGAAATCCCAGAAAAGTTTTTCGACGTTCATAAAGAATCCTATTCTGTGGCAGGTTGCGTTTTACGCTAAAATGACCGACGTTTCAAATTTAGCGAACATTCCACAGAGTGTCGGATAGGAGCGTGAACGGTGTCTTTTGGCGTGCTACACTGTGACTCAACCGTGTAGGGAGCAGGCTATGAAAGAAGTGATTCGAGTCCGCATTGATGGGAAGATAAAAGAGGAAGCCGCCGCAGTGCTGGCCGAGGTCGGGCTTACTGTATCTGATGCCTTTCGCCTGATGATGATGCGCATTGCCGCTGAGAAGCGTCTCCCGTTTGAACCATTAGTTCCTAACGAAGAGACGGTTGAGGCTATGGCGGCAGCCCGCCGTGGTGAGTTAGTTACTGTCGGTGGACTGAGCGACTTAGTGGCCGATCTCAATGCGGACGATTAGGCGGACCTCAGCTTTCAAACGCGATTACAAACGCGAAATAAAGGGGACGGCACGGAAAAACGCTGGACGATGACCTGTCGAAGGTCGTAGCGATATTAGTTGCCAACAATGTTCTTCCCTGGCGATATCGTGATCATGCTCTTGTCGGAGACTGGAGTGATCATCGAGACTGCCACATTCGTCCTGACTTGATCCTGATTTATCGTAAGCCTGATGTCGAACATCTTGATCTCGTGCGCCTCGGTTCCCACAGTGAACTCGGGCTGTAGTGATTACCCGCAGGCGTGGAAAAATCCGTATTATTTCGGTACGCAGGTCCCGTAGAGCGGAGGTTCTTATCTATGAAAGCTAAAGATTTCGACAAGAAATTTGACGACGGAGCGGTCGATATTGTCCAAGATTTGGACATGACAACCGCGCGGCGTCCGAATCAGCGCCAGAGAAGGGTCAATGTTGATTTTCCCGTGTGGATGATAGCCTCACTCGATAAAGAAGCGGCTCGCATTGGCGTTACTCGTCAATCCATTATCAAGCTGTGGCTGGCAGAACGCCTGGAACAAGCGGCCCACAAGGCCCGCTAGTCAGACGACCACGAGTGCGACCGCTTTTGCGTTCGACTATGTTTCCCCAACCTGTTCAAGCACGTCTTGATAGAGCGATTTGCTAATATAGGTGCCGGCTGCAATCAGCTCATCCAGGACTGGCTTTACCGCTGGAATGAGTCCACGCTGCTTTGCTTCTTTGAGCAGGGCAAGACTGCCAAAATATTGAATGCCGAGGCGTTGCGCTTCCTTCCTGACTTCCAACTCGTCAACTAATAAGACCCCGCCAATCTCCCTGGCGAGTGTTATGGCTTCGCGTTCTCCACTATGGAGTTTATGGGGTAAACGATTGGCGAATGTCTGATCTCTAACGGATCGGCGCTCAATCCAGTCTGCGTGCTCCACCTCATCCGCGCCACGTTTACCGGCACCCTTAACGACAATCTCTTCGTAGACTGCTGTTGGAATAACGACAGAGCCCGTGACGGATTTGAGGAGGGCCAGACGCTCGGCGCGGACAAATGAGAGAAGAGGACCGGCATCCGCAACAACCTGCATAGAGAACGCTTAGGAAGCGCGGGGAAAGGGCTTCTGTAGTTCAGCCTTGAGTTCCTCGTGCGTTAGATCAAGAACTGAGACTTGGTATTTAGTCATCAGGTCAAATAAGTCATGACGCGGTATCCCAAGCATCTCTGCGGCCTTGCCTTGCGATATCTGGTGCTCACGTAAGAGTTCCATAACCAGGGCCTCTTTTGCCTTAGCGGCAAACTCCTCCTGAGGGAGATGTACACACACGTCGTCAGGGACTTCCACTTCAAAATTAAGCCGTCTCGACATGTTCCGTGCTCCTTGTCGTTTCGATGGCTATTCCCAGGCATCGTACTCTGATTCATAGGAGAGTCAAACAAGTCCAGTATCTTCCGCGTACACAACGAGAACCGTGGAGAATGCTTATCGGCAGTCTCCGGAGCCAGCCTAACGCGCAGCCTTACGCATCAGCCGGTGTCCAGCCAGACGGAGGCCGCGAGCGGCCAGGGCGGTCTGCCAGCCTTCTCGGGTGCCGATCAACTCGGGCTTTTCGTACAGCCCCTTTTTCTCCTCCTGGCGGGTCAGGCGGGCGAATTTTTCATGCAGGGGATGATCGGTGGCAATAAACGTCTCTTTGCGGTGCAGAATCGGCGGGTTGGTCGCGTCCCGGTAGGTGCGATAGCGAATCTTGAACGTCTGCAAGGGCACGAGCAGCGAACTGGCCAGGGCCGGATGGGGGTCGCGCTCGAAGGCCGGGTAGGACAGATAGGAGACCTGGGGCTGGTCGCGGTGCAGCTTGATGATATTCGCGCCCTCCACCACCCCGATATACGCCCGCGCGCACCCCTCAAAGGTGCGCAGGATGGGCGGGAGTTGAGACAGGGCCGATTCGTGCACGTATAAGGCTTGGCGCGTCAATTTGCCGACCGTGGCGCTCCGGCAGGCTTGATCGACTGCGACACGGTCGCCGGCGGAGAACAGCAGATCGTCGGCCAGCGAGCAGGCCCGGTTATAGGACGAGAAAAACACGCGCACATCCCGCTGGAGATCGCGCGGGAGTTGGGTAAAGCGCGGACGGCCCTCGAAGCGTACGAGTGCGAGATAGAGGAGCAGGTCCTGCTGGCGCTCGGCCCGGATGCGGTTCCACTCCTCATCGCCGGTGACGCGGCGGATGATGCCATAGGCCCGTTTGAGGCTGCCCAACGCCTGGCAAATCGCGTCGGTCTCGGGTAGCTCGGTGTCCTCGGGTAAGCGCCCTCGGGTAGTCAGGAATCCGATCAGCGGCTCCAGGAGTACCTTGTTTTGCTCGAACAGGACCTCGCTGAGGCGCTGGCGCGGCACCGTGAACTGGCGTCGATAGCGCGCGGCGGCAAAAGACTGGCGTTGTTGCGGGTCCCGGAACACATAGAAAATCCCCGGTCCGGCCGGCACGCTCGAAGCGCCGAGCACCGTGTCGATCCACTCGCGGAGTTCCTGCTGTTCAAAGAATTTCTGGAAGGTTCCGCGACGGGTAATGCCGCCGTCGGTGTGGGGGGTCAGCGTATCGAGCGCCGCCTCCAGGCTGAGGCGGGCGGACACGATCAGCACTTTTCGGGTCAGCGCCCAGGCCCGCCGCAGGGCGTCGGTGCGCTCGCCCGGGTTTTCGATCACGTTGACCACATAGCCCAGATTCACAATATCGGCCGGCGTTCGCTCGTTGTCCGGGAAATAGGCCGGGTCCCAACCCTGGCAAGGAATCTCCCGATGTCTGAGATGCAGAATATCCGTGCCCCGCCCGCAGCCATAATCAAAGACGCTCGTCTCTCGGGTAATGAGGCCGTCCTCAATCGCCAGCCGGACCGGCCGGGACAGGTCGGTCCGGGTGATTGCGGTGCGGTGTCGCTCGATTGTGGGCGCTGCCATCGGCTCGTCGGCTGCTCGTGCCATGATTTGCCGAGCAGGGGTCTCCGGCTGGCCACTATAATCCGGGTTCGGCGTGTTCTCAATATCGCGCCGTCGTTGCCCAACCCCTTGCACACTTTTGTCCGGCCTGACTACAATGGCTCACCGAATCGAGGGACAAAGGAGGGACTCGGAATGGCGAAAGGTAAACAAGTATTTGATCCGCTGGACGCGGCCCTGGTGCGGACCGATGCAGAAGAGTGGATTCAGAGCGGAGACGGGAATCAGTTCAAGGTGCTGCGGATCAGCAAAGAGACGGGTGCCTGGAGCGCCCTCATCAAGGCCGACAAGGGCCAGGTGAATCCGCCCCATACGCATCTGGGCGCAGCCGATTTCTACGTTATCTCCGGGGGCTTTGACTATCGGGGCGGGTCTGCCCGGACCGGAGACTGGGTCTACGAGCCGGCCGGGGCGGTGCACGAAGCCACCTCGCATCCGGTTGATACCATCTACCTGGCCAACGTCTACGGGCCGGTCGGCTTCCACGACGAGAACGGCAATATCGCCCAGGTGCTGGACTGGCGGACGATTCAGCTCATGGTCGATGAGGCCAAAAAGAAACGCGCTAAATCCAGGGCCAAACGCAGCACCAAAAAGCGGGCGACCGCCAAAACCACCCGCAGCCGGAGAAAAGCCGCCTAGAGCAAATCACGGTAGGAGTGCGGGCTTCCAGCCCGCATGGCGGCCAGGATGGCCGCCCTCCCAGGAGGAGCGCCACACCCCATCCCCTCCTGGGCCGCTTGGTGCAGACCCTTGGCCTTCCCGACGAGCGCGTACTGGCATGACTCCAACTCATCGTGAAACGCTCTAGCAGAGAGAGAGAAACAGAGGAACATATGGCAACGTCTTCTCACGATCCGCAGCCTGTCGGCACGCAGGCGGCCGACCAGTTTGACGCCATCGTCATCGGGGCCGGAGTGGCCGGTCTGTACCAGCTCTACCGGCTGCGGGAGCTGGGGCTCTCGGTGCGGGTGTACGAGGCCGGCACCGGTGTGGGCGGGACCTGGTATTGGAACCGCTATCCGGGCGCGCGTTTCGATTCCGAGAGCTATACCTATGGCTATTCGTTCTCGGAGGAACTCTTGCAGGAGTGGGACTGGAGCGAACACTTTGCCGGCCAGCCCGAGACCGAGCGCTATCTCAACCATGTGGCGGATAAATTCGACCTCCGCCGCGACATCCGGTTCAGCACCCGGGTGACCGGGGCAGCCTACGACGAGGCCACACACTGCTGGCAGGTCCGGACCGACACCGGCGAGCGGGCGCGGGCGCGGTTTCTGATTACCGCCATCGGCGTCCTGTCCGCGCCGTATACTCCCGACTTTGCGGGCCGTGAGAGCTTTACCGGCCTGAGTTTTCATACGGGCCAGTGGCCCAAGGAGCCCCTGGACTTCAGCGACAAGCGGGTGTGTGTCATCGGCACCGGTGCGACCGCGGTCCAACTCATCACCGAAGTCGCCAAGAATGTGGGCCAGTTGACCGTGTTCCAGCGCACGCCCAATTACTGCGCGCCGCTCAGGAACGGACCGATAGACCCCGAGACCCGGCAGCAAATCAAAGCCAACTATCCCGAGATTTTCAAACGCTGTCGGGAGACCTTCGCCAGCTTTCTGCACGACTTTGATACGCGCTCGGCGCTCGAAGTGTCCGAGGAAGAACGGCTGGCGCGCTACGAAGAGCTGTGGGCCCAGCCCGGCTTCGCCAAATGGTTCGGCAACTTCGGCGACACCATGTCGGACCTGAAGGCCAACGCCACCATGACGGAGTTTGTCCGCAATAAGATTCGCGAGCGGGTCAACGACCCGGTGGTCGCCGAAAAGCTGGTGCCCAAGGACCACCCCTGGGGAACCAAGCGCGTCCCCTTAGAGAGCGGCTACTACGAGTCGTATAATCGGGACAACGTGGTCCTGGTTGACCTCAACGAGACCCCGATCGAATGTATTACCCCTAAGGGCATCAAGACCAGCGACGCCGAGTATGCGTGCGACGTCATCGTGTACGCCACGGGCTTCGATGCGGTCACCGGGGCGTTTAATAAGATCGATATTCGCGGGGTGGGCGGCCGGACGCTCAAGGACAAGTGGGCCGACGGGCCGCGCACCTATCTCGGCTTGCAGAGTGCCGGTTTCCCCAACCTGTTCACGGTTGTCGGCCCTCACAACGGCGCCACCTTCTGCAATATCCCGCGCTGTATTGAGCAGAACGTCGAGTGGGTAACCGATTGCCTGCGCTATATGCGCGAGCACGATTATGCCCAGATCGTTGCGACCCCGAAGGCCGAAGACGACTGGACGACCCACGTTGATGAGGTGGCCCAGGACACGATTCTACTCGATACTCCCTCCTGGTTTGTGGGGGCGAATATCCCCGGCAAGAAACGGACCTTCCTGATGTATGCCGGCGGCTCCCCGGCCTATCGGAAAAAGTGCGACGAGGTAGCGGCAGAGGGCTACGACGGGTTTGTGTTGGAATAAATCCGTACCCCATCAAGATAGACGGCCACCGGTCGGGAGAGCGTCAGCAGATCGCGTTGAGGGTCCGCGTCGAGAATGAGGAAGCTGGCGGTATGTCCGGCGGCGAGGGTGCCAAGACCGTCTCCGAAACCCCAGAATTGTGCCGGGACCGTCGTTCCGGCAGCGAGAATTGCTTCATTATCAAGGCCGGCCTTGCCTAAGAGTTCGAGCTCCTGGGGATTGATCCCAGGGAAGGTCGTATAGCCCATGTCCGTACCGTACAGCACTATGGCCCCACCGGCTCGCAGACGACGCAGGTTCTCTGCCGGTTCGGTTAAATCGGGGAAGGCGGCCAGGGTGGAAATGACCGCGCGTCCGGACCACGCCTGCACCGTCGGATCGCTGAGGGGGTCGGTTGGGGTATGCGCCAGCACATCGACCCCAGCCACCGCCGCGCGCAGCACATCAATATCGTTGAGGGCATGCGCGACAACGCGCATACCATATGAATGCGCTTGATCGGCAATGGCCTTCATTTCCTGGTCGCTGAGTATGGAGGGGTTTTTCGGCATTGAGAGGGCGCCCCCACCTGTTGCGTCGCCGACGGGCAGCTTGATCACCCGAGCCCCTGCCGCATGCAGGTGGTCCACCGCTGCTCGGGCCGCCTGCACCCCGCTAATTTCCAGTCCGTAGCCGTCGCTGCCCCAGCTCCGGGTTGGGTAGCCGGTCAGGGCCGTCACCATCGGGCCGGCAAGCAGTGTCTGGAGCGGCCTCATATCTTTGGTCAGGAACGCAATTGGAGCGGCCAAATCAACCGCCGCCGCGATCCCGCCACGCGCGAGTTCAGGAGCGCTGAAGCGGTAGGCGAGATGCACGTGGCTGTCGATAAAGGCGGGCGCCAGATAACGGCCGGTGGCGTTCACGCCGCGCAGGGCACTGCTGGGCGCTGCCGAGGTAATCTCTTCGATGCGGCCGGCCCGAACGACCAGGGTTGCTTTCCCGTGGCCCGCAATATGCCCGCCGACCACCGCAAAGGTGGTGATATTTTCTTCCTGAGGGGATACGCGCTCGTCGGCCCAGAGCGTGGACGCCATCACCAGGGTACTCAAGGTAAGACCTAAGACTGCTGTACGCATAGGCGAAAACCTCTGCCTTTCAACCGGACGGATGCAGGCAGCGGCGGGCGTATGGGGGGATGTCAGCCTGCACCCGCCCGCAGGGCAAGGCCCCTAGCGGCGATCAATAAAGACGCGTTCTTTGGCGATCCACATGGCCGAGCGCGGAAAATCAATGAAGTGGGACTCGTCCTCGACCGCGATCTCCATGGCCCGTTTAGCCTCCGGGACGTTGGCCAGCGTGGCCAGGTCGGCCCGGTTGAACCAGGCCTCGGCATGGCCGGTGTAGGGCGGCGTCTCGGTCCCGCGGCTGGCCCGGAGCGGGCCTTCGAGTTCATCCGCGTAGTAGTGCACCTGGAAATAGCGCTGCATGCCCATGCCCTGGGCTACGCCGCGAATCACCGGGCCGTGGTTGGTGCGCCAGTAGAGCTGGGCCTGTTCGAGGCTGAGATGCTCGGGATGGCGCAGGCAAAAGAAAATCTTCACCAAGGGACTGGATTCCCGCGCCACTATCTCTTCCGGTACGGGGTTGACCTGGGGATACTCGTAGTTGAACCAGAGCGGTGAATGGGCCAGATCGATGAAGCGCGCCTCATCCTCGACGAGTTCTTTTGCCGCAGCCCGACCGGCCGCGTTGTCCAGGCCTGAGGTGAGCGCCTCGCGGTTGGGCCACCACACCTCCGCCACGCCGTCATAGGGTTCCTCCATGCCGCCCCGGGCTTCCGCAAGCTGGTCGTTGATGGGGTCGTCCAGGGTGTGCACCTGGACGTAGCGCAGCATGTTCAGCGCGGTGGAACTCTTTGCCACCAGGGGGCCATGGACGTTACGCCAGTACTCTTGGAATTCGGCCCGTGACATATCCGGTTTGCGCCGCAGGACAAAGGTCAAGCGAATCATGCGATACCTCCTTTTTCTCGGTCAGGACGGCAGGGTGCCGAGTCTTCCCGTCTGAGGAGTCGTCACCTGGGCCGCCGTTGTCCAGCCGCCGTCATAGCGCGTCGGACCGGGGCCGTAAAGCGTTGGGCGAGTCCGGCTCAACCCAGCAGGTCCTCAGCCCGCCGGACGTATGGGTCTCCCGCTGTCTGGACCTCGGCCTGATTATCGGGCCGGCCGTCGCTGACCAGAATCGGCTGGTCGCCGGCGCTATCGAGATCGTTGGCAAGCACGCGGGCGGTGACCCTATTCCGGCTGGTAATACTGTGCGTCGTTCCGCCTGCGCCCTGCATGACAACGGCGGGCGACTTGCCGTTGAAAACGTTCCGGGAGAGCGTCGCGACAACCTCGTTGTCCGTGGTCTCGACGTTGTCCAGGCCGGACCCACCGACCAGACGGACCGCGTGGGCTTTCCAGTCCGCAATCTCGTTCCGGTCAATCACGACGCGACAGGTGTTATGCCGGGCCTCTCCCAGCGCCCCGTGGACGGCAATGCCCACCGGACTGTTGGTGATTGTATTGCCCGCGAGCAGGGCGGTGAGCCGACCGTGCTGGGGCACCTTGTCCGCCAGGGGAATGGCGGTCAGGATGTTGATACCGAACTGTTTGTTCCCCCGGAGGGTGTTGTCCGCGACGGTCAGCGCCTGCCGGTTGGACGACGGTCCGAAAGAACACGAAAACAGCAGGCCGCCCCTTTCACAGTCTTCAATCGTATTGCGCAGGATCGTGGCGTCAAAGGACACCGCGTCCGGTTCGGGAAAGAAACAGATAAAGGCGAGACCATCGGCAAAGCAGCGGTGCATGGTATTGTCGGTAACGAAGAGATGGTTACGCTGGCCGGTCCGGGCTTCGGCAAAAATATGATGACCCTGGCGCGCACCCGTTCCGCGTGGCAGGGACGGCTCGAAGCGTTCCAGCCCGTTGTCTGAAAAATCACATCCTGTTACGGCCGCCGCGGTCACCCCGCAGAGGAAAATGCCGTGATCCCCGTGGTTGCTGATCGTGCACGAGCGAACCGTAACCGAGGCGGCCGGGGGAACGCCAATCCCGTGGCCGCCGCCCTGGGTGACGGTCACGCCACTCAGACTCGTCCCGTCTGTGAGAACGACGACCGACTGCGCCGGTTGGATCGGATGAAAGGAAGGGGAGAAGTGTCCTTCTCCGTCAATAATGCATTCCTGCCTGGCAGCGCCTTGAACCCGGACGCCGGGCGGAATGGTTAAGGGCAAACGCTCTCCGGTCAGAGACGGGGAGTAGCGGCCGGGCTCGACCAGGATAACATCGTCCGGCTGAGCCTGTTGGAGGGCTTCTGAGAGCGAACGCGCATCGGCACCAGCAGCGTGAGGCGAGACAAAGATCGTCTTCATCGTTTTTCCTTAACATAGTGTCGGTCGGTATGAAAAAATACTGAAGCGCCTGAAAAACATACGGAGAAGAGTCAAAAAAAGGCCCGGATGAAGCATCCGGGCCTAGGGCTCAAGACGGCGGGGTTCCCACACTCCAGACGTCTCAATGCACCCGGCAGCCTAGCGAACTCAACTCCCAGGGTCAATACCTGAGGATTCACAAAAAGTACTGTTGATGTCGCATTGGTCCAGAGCTGTGGGTTGAATTTAGAACATTCTGTTATTTTGGGACATGCATTTTTAGCAACACCATTTTAAGTTGACGAACTCCCTATTCCAAAAGGACTTTTTTTGAAAAAACTTTTCCAAAATGCTATTTGGTTATTGACGCTCTTCTGTTGTTTTGCTAAAAAGTCGTCCCAGAAAGAGCTTTGCCTAGGGTTCACGGTCAGGAATGGGGTTCCCAGCCAAGCATGGAAGTCGTTGAAAATGAGCGCGAGGAAGCTTACACGCTTTCCTGGCGGTCCCTTGAACTTCCATACTCCGGACGCGGACGCTACTGCGAGGTAGACAGGATCAACCCGGAAGTTGATCCACAGGCGAGCGAATTCAAATGAGGAAGGCCCTGTGAAGGGCCTTCCTATTTTTTAGGTAGTAACTTATGGCAACCGACCCAACTGAAAAGCTTCCCAAAATCAAGGTCTCCAGCGCCTATCCGGGCGAGTGGTATATCGTTGAGGTAGACGGTGGCGATGGCGGCTTATCCATGGAGCTGCGTCGTCCGGTGGGTGAGGAGGACTCAGACGTCTTCCACCTCACGATGACAACAACGGCGCGGCCGTTTGATGTTAAAAGCGCGCGTGACGGCGGAGAGGCGCATACCCACGAAGGCGTGCATTCGACCCACCTGACCTTTACCA
Source organism: Candidatus Binatota bacterium (assembly GCA_011523265.1). Classification (GTDB taxonomy): domain Bacteria; phylum Desulfobacterota; class Binatia; order Bin18; family Bin18; genus Bin18. The sequence goes on along the minus strand of WTHD01000026.1, from coordinate 12,956 downwards.
GTCCCCAGGCGGTCTGGCCGGATTTTGTCCGCTGTGTCCAAGCCCTTGCCAGCATCTTTGATACGCTGGCAACAACGCCGCTCGACCGCGAAAAGGTCCGCGAGAATCTGCTGAAGAAAAAATAACGCCGTCTGCCGCGCTACAAAGAGTAAACGTGTCCAGCATTATCCATGCTCATTGGAGGACACGTTCACTCTTTCTCGACCGCGTAGCCCTTTTGCGTGCGGACCACGACATCAGGCCGGGTGCTTTCTACGCGGACACTCCGGTACTGATTGCCACTCCCCGAGGACATATAGCCGAGACTGTACTGGAAGCGGAGCTCGCGCGAGATGGTCTGGGTCGCCGTATCAAGCACGGTTCTGCTGCTGAGCACATCCCGGGTATTGAGCAGGAAGTGGCGTCCGCCGGTTTCGTCACTCAACCGCCGAAGCGTTCGTGAATCCACGCGATCATCCCGCCCGCCGCCAACGACAACGCCAAAGGGGCCGATGGCGAAACCGCTTCCACCGGGCGTGAGGCGATGGTGCGGATTGCCAATCCCAATCGTGTAAATCAGCACACCGGCCCGTTGCGAGACGGCAATCGTCTGTGCGAGGGAAGACAGGCTTGCGGTATCCATGCCGTCCGTCATCACAATCAGGGCTTTCTTGCGGTGTTTGCCCTGCCGCATCCGTCGCAGGCCGGTGAGAATCGCGTCGTACAGGGAGGTCCCACCCCGTGGACGGAGGAGGCCGATGCCCTGGGCCAGGAGCATCCGACTGTCGGTGAAGTCTTGCAGCACAAACGGCTGCGCGCTGAATCCGACCAGGAAGCCCTCATCCTGTGGCTTAATCGAGTTGATAAAGCGCTGTAGGGCGTGGCGGGCATGCCCGATTTTGTTCTGCATGCTGCCGCTCGAATCCACGATTAAGCCCAGGCTGACCGGCTCATTCTCGCCGGTATTGAAGTAGGTAATCTCCTGGCGTGTATCGCCCTCATACACCACAAAATCGCCCGTTTGCAGGCCGGGCACATAACCGCCGTTTTGATCCGTCACGGTGACGGTCACAAGTTGCTTGGGAGGCGGGCGGAGGGGCTGAGGGCGCGGCGGAAGGCTCGCTTGCTGACTTGGCGACGGAAGGGCGGGACGTTGGGGCTGGACGGGAATTTCGAGTACCTGCTTACCGGAGGGAGCCAGTCGTTGGGGGGCTGGAGTGAGGGTCCGCTGCTCCACGGGCGGCGGCCGTTTGCCTTGCCAGCCTTCGGTTTGCAGCGTTCTTTCCTGGGTCAAAGCCTGGGTCGCGCTCAGGAGGACGAGTCCTGCCCCACACACGAGGCTAGCGAAAAGAGAAGTCCGGCTCATGGTACGCCTGCTTATCGTCTCTGTGTCCGACCTTAAACCCTTCTCTACATGGGAACAAGAGGGAATGGCGCATGGACTGGCCATCCCGCCGTGGGCCAGTCTCCTTGACCCAGGGGAAGCCAGCGCTTAAGACGATCCGACAGAACGGAGACGGCTATGATTATCACGCACCATGGGAGGACCCCGCAGATCGATTCCAGCGCCTATATCCAGCAGAGTGCCCAGATTATCGGCGATGTTCGGATCGGTCCGGAATCCAGCGTCTGGTTTAATGCCGTGGTCCGTGGTGATGTGTGCGCGATCCGCATTGGGGCACGGGTCAACATCCAGGACAACACCACTGTTCATGTCTTTAGCGGCGGCATCCCAACCATTCTTGGGGACGGCGTGTCGGTCGCCCATAATGTCGTGGTCCATGCCTGCACCATTGGTGATTTCACCCTGGTCGGCATGGGCGCGATTGTCCTGGACGGGGCTGAAGTGGGAAAAGAATGTCTGGTCGGCGCCGGCGCGGTGGTGACCCCGCGAACGAAGATCCCGCCCCATTCGCTGGTACTTGGGAATCCGGGCAAAGTCGTGCGCTCGCTCACTCCCGAGGAAGTGACATCGCTCCACCGCTCGGCAAATAATTATGTCAGGTTTTCCCGCGAGTATATTGAGCAAGGCATTGAATAGCAGCCCCCATCGAGGCAAAATATCCGCCGCCGAGGCACGCACGCTGTCGTCATTAATCGACCGGATCAAGCGCAGCGCCAAAATCGACGATCCCAGTTTGCGGGCGGTGGGCGAACTGTCAATGACCGATACGCGCCTCGGTGCCGGACACGATGGAAACGCTGCGCGAGAAACCGGACGAATGACCGGCCCGGACCGGCGCTGAAAGGGGAAGATGCAGGGACATGGACAACCGCCAAGCTTGGCGGTACTGATCGATGCCGACAATACCAGCGCGCGCCATGCCCACGCGATATTCGAGGAGATCGTCAAGCTTGGCGAAGCCAACGTCCGGCGAATTTACGGCGACTTTTCAGGTAGCCGTCTTTCTGGATGGAACAGTGCGATACAATCGCTCGCGATCCTGCAGCATCAACAGCGTAACAACACCACGGGCAAGAACGCTGCCGACATCGCGTTGGTGATCGACGCTATGGATCTCATGCACAAGGGCAAGCTCGACGGATTTTGCCTCGTTAGCTCCGACAGCGATTTCACTCGTCTGGCGCAGCGGTTGCGGGAGGACGGGCTTGTGGTCTACGGCTTTGGTGAGCGTAAGACCCCGGAAGCATTCCGTAGCGCCTGTAACCGGTTTATCTATGTGGAAAATCTAACCGAAACCGAGGATGAAAAGGGAGACGGAGCGACCGCCTCGCCGACGAAGGAGTCGAAAAAAGAATCTCCCTCCAAGGCTGTGAAGGTTATCACCAAGGCGATGGAGGACGCGGACGATGACGGTTGGGTTCATCTCAGTAATGTCGGGAGTCGTATATTCGGGGCCGCGCCGGACTTCGACCCACGGACTTACGGCTGTTCCAATCTGAGTACGTTGGCCGAAAAGTCCGGTAGTTTTGAAATCAGGAAGGAATCGGGCGGTACGGTGTACATCCGCCGCAAAATCAAGAAGAGCAAGACCTCGGGAAAAACCGCGGACACCAAGAAAAAATGATGATCTACTACAGTGCGTGAGAACGAACGGAAAAGAAAGCCTCTCCCAGTGGGTAATGCTGCCTCTGGGTTATTCCCCACTACCCTCCCGTATAAGAGGTGGTAAGGTAACGGCATGCCGGACGTGTCTGCTCTCACGCTGCTCCTGAGCCTGAGCTTTCTGGCCATCAGTATTGGCCTCATTTATATCTTGGGCAAGATTTTCCTTGGGGGATTCCGGGCTTCCTTTGGCGGCCTGTTTGAACGGGCGGCTTTTCGCCGTCAGAGTCTGCGCTGTCAGCGCGGCGATGAACTGCTTGAACGCGGCGACCTGACCGGGGCTGTCCGGGCGTTTGGGAGTGCCTTTTTTCTCAAGCCCATTCGTCACCACTCGTCCCTGCTGACAGAAGTTGGCAAATACCACACCGGCCTGCTCAACCGTTTGCTGACTGTTGCCGATGAATTCGACACCGGACGCCTCAGCCTGCCCGCCTTGGCGGACACGGATCGTTTACTTGCCGAGCGCCTGGAAATCCAGCTCGACGCCTTTCGGGAGCGAGCCGGAGAGAGCCGACCAAGTACTGACGGAGAGCCTCGGCTCAAAGAGAACGAGCGACAGCTTCGGATCGCCATTGACCGCCTGCTGAGTGCCATTACCTCGTCCGGTGAAGAGCGCGTGGTGTATCATTGAAGTCACGCTGCGTAGGGTCTTTGTTGACAAATGCGCCGAGCCAATCGATGGTGGGCGGAGTTTGACAGCGCTGGTGCTTTGGGAGGGAGTATGTTTGACGTGAACGCGGTACGCGCGGATTTTCCGGGAACGACGCAACAGGTCTATCTGAATGCTGCCGGGATTGGGCTGCCGCCGAGGTCCGCAACCCAGGCCGTCCAACGCGCGGCGACCCTGCTCGGTCAGGGGCCGGCTGAGATGGGCTACCCAGCCTATTATCAGGCGCTCGGCAAGCCGAGCGTTCAGGCCAGACAGGAAGCCGCTCGGCTGCTCAGGGCTCAGCCCACGGAAATCGCCTTTACCGACGATACCACCATGGGGCTGAATACCGCCCTGGCCGCTATTCCTTTTGCCCCTGGTGATAATATCGTGCTGTGCGACCTGGAGTATCCGCAGGTTGCCATCAGCGCCGCCCACTCCCAGAAGCAGCAGGCGGTTGAGGTTCGGGTTGCGCGTCATCGGGACGGCCTGATTGGTGTGGATGACTATGCCCGCTTGATGGACCAACATACCCGCGCGATCGTGGTGAGTTCGGTGCAATGGATCAACGGCCTGCGTATGGACCTGGCCGCGTTTTCACACCTGGCCGAAGAGCGGGAGTGTTTTCTGGTGGTGGACGCCATTCAGCAGTTGGGCGCCCTGCCGCTCGATGTTTCAAATCTGCGCGTCGACTTTCTCGCCGCAGGTGCCCAGAAATGGCTGAACGCGCCGTTCAATATCGGGCTGCTATACATCCGTTCGGAAGTCCAGCAGCAGGTCGAACCGGGCTTGGCGCACGGCCTGTTCGCGCTGGCCGAGCCGCCGGAAGGGTGGCTCCGCTATCTTGGCGACCCAGGGCTGACGCCCTTTATGTCCCTGCCCCTGGCCTCGGACGCCCGCCGGTTCGAGGTCCATGGCATGCCCAAAAATCTCGGGACCGCGGGCCTAGCAGAGTCACTGGCCTATGTCAATCAACTCGACTCGGCCGCCGTCACCGAGCATATTCTGTCGCTGGGCGACGTTCTGATAGAGGAGCTGAAACGCCGCGACATCAAGGTCTGGACCCAAGAGGCGCACGCGCTGCGGTCGGGCATTGTCACCTGCGAGCCGTTTGCGGACGCGGACCGGGTCCATCAACTCAATCAGGCGCTGGAAGCCCGGAATATTTATCCGACCGTGCGGTACTGCTCCGGGGTCGGCGGGCTGCGGGTCTCGATTCATTACTATACCAGCCGGGACGACATTGACGCCTTGTTAGCCGCGCTGGATGAGATACTGAAGACGGACGATGGATATGCGCGTCATATTTTTTGACGCCGCGGGCACGCTGCTTCGCGTCAATGGCTCGGTCGGCGAGACCTACGCCCGGCTGGCCCGTGAGCACGGTAAGGCCGTCAGCGTCCGGGACCTGGAAGCCGGCTTTCGACGCTGCTTTGCCACCGCGCCGCCCATGGCCTTTCCCGGCGCGGACGCGGACCAGATTCCACGGCTGGAGAAAGCCTGGTGGCATGACGTGGTCCGGCAGGTCTTTGCCCCGCTCGGCCCGTTTCCCGGTTTTGAAGCCTACTTTCATGCCCTGTACGATTTCTTTGCCGAACCGCGAGCGTGGCAGCTTTATCCGGAAGCCCGCCAGACGCTGACGGCCCTGCACGCACGTAAATACCGTCTCGGGGTGATTTCAAATTTCGACGCGCGTCTGTTTGGCGTGCTGAACGGCTTGGACATCGGCCACTTCTTCGACCCTATTGTTGCCTCAACGCGCGCCGGGGCGGCCAAGCCCGAGCCTGCCATCTTCCAGAAAGCACTCACAGAGTGTGATCTTCGCCCCCAAGAAGCCCTGCACATCGGTGACAGCTATGAGCTGGATATTGTCGGGGCACAAAATGCCGGACTTACCCCGGTCCTGATTGAGCGCTCCAGTCGTCAGCAGAGCACCGCAGACTGCCACGTTGTCCGCGGTTTGGACGAGCTGCTAACGGTGCTTGAATCCCTCTAGAGAAGACCGCTCCTGAGCGGAAGCGTCCACTACAAGCGCTGCTCCGGCTCCGCTATAACAACGGCATATTCCAAAAAAGGAGGGCGAGTATGCCTGGACGCGAAGCCATACCAAAAGTCTCAAACTGGGGTCGGTGGGGAGCGGATGATGAAAAGGGGACGGCCAATTTCATTACGCCGGAGGTGATTGTCGCCGCGGCCAGACTGGTCCGCAAGGGGCAGGTTTTCTGCTGCTGCATTCCGATTGACCAGGATGGACCGGTCTTTCCTACCCGCACCCCGCCCCAGCGGTTTATGTCGATCCTCAACGTCCCGGTCAAGGAAGTCGGTCTGGCGGGCTCGGCCATTGCCAACGACGACTATATTACCATGTATCTGCAAGGCTCGACCCAGTGGGACAGCCTGGCCCACGTGGGCTACGACGGCAAGTACTACAACGATGTGCCGGCCAGCGCCATCACCGCCCACGGCGGGGCGTCCAGGAACGATATTGGTAAGCTGTACCAGTCGTTTGTCACCCGAGGCGTGCTGCTCGATATGGTCCGCTACAAAGGCTGCGAAGCCGACGGGCATCTCCCGGCCGACTATCCGATTACGGCCGAAGACCTGGACGGCTGCTGTCAGGCGCAGAACGTCGAGGTCAGAAGTGGCGACGCGCTATGTATCCGCACCGGCTGGGTGCCGTATTGGTATACGCTCGAAACGCCGGAACAGAAGGAAGCCTACTTCCACGCTCAGCCCGGTGTTTCGGTCTCAACTGCGGAATGGATCCATCAGAAAGAAATTGCCTGCATTGCCGTGGACAATATCGCCGTCGAACGGCTGCCGTCCGAAGTGGATGACGAATTCATTCCTTTTCATCAGGTCGCCATCCGTGACCTCGGTCTCTCGCTGGGTGAGATTTTTACCTTCGAAGCCCTGGCAGAAGACTGCGCCGCTGACGGCGTGTACGAATTCCTGTGGGTCGCCCCGCCGCTCAACATCCCCAACGCGGTCGGCAGCCCGCTGAACCCGTTGGCGGTGAAGTGAACAGGAGGCGGGTAGGACGCCGGAACGAGACAACGACGCACTCATGACAAAACGACACAGAAGGACACTCAACGCGCTTTTCACCCAGCCCATATTGGGTAATACTAAATGGCAAGAAGTTGAATCACTGTTGGAATCTTTAGGCGCTGTCATGAGCGCGCGTTGGGTCGAGAGTGGCTGTTTTGCTGAATGACCGTGTTGCGGTGTTCCATCGCCCGCATCCGAGCCCGAATATGGATAAAGGCGCAGTGAGAACTGTGCGGCGTTTTCTCGTAAACGTGGGGATTAGGCCATGATTGAGTACAAAGGCTATATCGGCACCTTTGAGTTCGACTCCGAAATCGACTCCTTTCACGGAACCGTCATCAACACAAATGACGTGATTACGTTCTACGGTGTCTCCGTCAAGGAACTCCGAGAAGAAATGCAGAAGTCTGTGGAGGAATATCTTGCATTCTGCCGAGAACAGGGGCGGGCGCCCGAGCCACCGTGCTCGGGAAAGTTAGCGTTCCAGACAAGTCCTGAACTCCACCGGCGTCTCGCTTTAGAAGCGGCTCGCCGTCGGGTGGGTATCGATACATATATCCAGGAAATATTGGAGAAGGCGTTGCCCGCAGGGTCGGCGTGAGAGGGATTGCGTGAGTCACCCTTAAAGGCAGTAGACGCTCCTTGAACCCGTGTTCTCAGACCTGTCCATCCGCATACAGTCAGTATCTGCTGAACCTATTGGCAGTGAAGTGAAAACAAGGCGGGCATTGTGCCCGCCCTCAGAATATGCCCGCTAAACAACAGCACAGAGGGCTCAGTCGTCTTGGAACTACAAGTTGGGATTGCATTCTCATCATTGGGCAACGTTGGGTAATAATATACTTGGATAACCATCCTAGGCTAAAGCAGGCCGTATTCTTTAATGCGGCCCGTCTGCATACTGGAGTGCCTGCATAATAAAGGGATGCCAATATCGTCCATTAAAACCATACCGACCACGCGCAGACGGATGGCAAATGCCATACGCAAGGCACTGTCCACCAGCGTGTGGTAACCACTGCGTCTCTGTATATCGTGCCCCTTCTATGGGCCACCCCTCTTGGCCACCAAGTCCCTGAATATTCCACCAGTTCTGTCTTCCCAGGACAATGACCAACTCGGGTTGAAGGGTATTCAGGAGAGACTGAAAGGCAGGGAGACTTTCAGTCCACATTGCTGGAGTCGGATTCGGGTACGGGCCAAATCCGACTCCCTGTTGAATGAAGTTGTAAAACGCGACGGAATGCCAGAACTCTCCTTTTTCGGCCAAGCTGGGAAGGTGATGAGGAAGGGGGTTGAGAAATGCAACCGCGATATTGGTCCAGAACCGACCAGTATATTCCCCAGCAATTGTCTCCTCAACGCATTCAATCGTCAGGGTAGGCCAGTTGTCAATTGGCTGATTTTCGTCCCATTGATAATGTGACTCACCAAGGACCAAAACGCGCCGTCCCCACATATTCTGCTGGTAATACTCACCAATCCAGGGTCGAAACCCATACACTCCTTCTTCGTTCTCCCTTACACATTCGGCCATCGGAATCCTCCTCTCTTTGCGTGATTAGGCAAGTATATGATTACCCAACGTTGGTAGATGGGCGCTCGGTAATACCGCTCAGCGAACCACCGGATTCCTCAATGGAGTCGCTGACATCCTGGACGATTTGGTTCAAGAAATCCTGTGTTGGAGGGTCCATTGCAGAAGTAATAGATGGCGCCGCAGCATTATATATTCGATCCATCTCCTCTGCCCTTAGACGGCTTGACCCCCTGCCGCTGAACCCAAAAGCGGTTCGCCAAGCGTCGAGTTTGTTAGTCATTAGACGCTGTACTGCAAGCTTGTGGATACGGACAAACACCTCCTGACGTATTTTGTTTATAGCGGTTTTCTCTTCTTCCTCATTACCCGGCTGTCTGGTCCAGCCGGAAGGATTATCCAGCCATAGGGATATACTATTTTGTAACTGGCGAACTAGGTCAGCGACAGGCCGTAGTCCGTTGTACTCATCATCCCAAAGGTTGGCTATGCGCCGGCACAACGCTTTAACGCGCCCCCAGTGCTCCTTGCGAATGCCTTCGTAATAGCTGAGCCCCAACCTACCCCGCCAGGGATTTTTGAACCCGTCGGTGGCGTCGCGCAGAGCGAGTTCCAATCGGGCGATGTTATAAGTTGGAGCGGCTGCAATCGTCTCAGAATCTTTAACCGCCTGCTGCATTTGTTCAAACAAGTCCTTCATTTGTCTGATATCACGGCGTGGTATTTTCTTCGTAACCCTATCCAAACCACCCAAGTAAAAATCTTTGTTTGTCAATTGTTGTTCCAGTATCTCTGTTACTGGAGCCCCTAGTGATTCGCGCAGACTGACAAGGGCGTTACCAATTGAGGCGCGAACGTGGTTCTGCTTCTGGTTATAGGTGCGTAGGTTGTCACCCTTCACATGATCGAAATGTGTGAAAGCGACAGCGAGTTTGTGTCCGTGACCGCTACTGCCAACCGACCGAAGGAGTTCCAGTGAGGCAGCCTGCATCGGAGACTCCGCATTGTCCACAAGCAGAATCATGTCCGCTTCAGGAAACTTTTCAGTTACCTTTGTGGATACGCTTGTGGCCTCCTTCGCCGAATGGCCTAGCCCCTCGCCATCCAACAGTACAATCCTTCGGTCATCATCCTGAAGGGTGGCTACAGCCGGCTGAAACGAGCCGCGCACCCGGATACCGCTAACCATAGGCGTCAGCAGCCGCCCAAACTGCTGGTCGTGATTACTGCTAAACCATCGTACCTGCTCCAGGAAGGTGTCGCGGTCTTTTTCCTCGTAGCGCCAAAGGGTTGGCCAACCTGTTGCGCTACGATCAAAATCACCCGTCACAACCAATTCGAACCGCTCCGAGATGGTATCCATGATATCAAGGGAGAGCTGGGCGAAATCCTGATTCTCGTACAACGCATCGGTGAAGTCTTCCAGCCAGTCTTGCCGACGATTGGCGTTGTCCATGTTCTGAAAGTCGCCACGCTCCTTCGCTATTTGCTTGCGTACCGCCGTTGCGACTTCCCTGATACGAGAAACGTATTCACTCAAGCGTTCGTTGTTCTTAGTAATTTCGACTGCATCCACGATTTCATCATCTGCCAAAGTGCCCGCTTCCGCCGCTTCGCCTTCGTACTCGTAATCCATCTCATACTGGTCGTCTGCCTCCTGCCCCGGCTGCTCCTGTTGCCATGCGCCGAGGGGATAGGAGAGTCGAAAACGCTGTTCCCGATGTTCCAGCAGAGCCTCAGCTACCCTGGTGTCCTCGTATTCCCGGATTATGCTCTCGCAGGCGGCTTCCAGACACTCGTCAACGGCACAGCGAACCTCGTGCTCGGTCATAAAGGTTATCGCTGCCTTGAAAGGCCCGGTTGCTACTACTATCTCGATATCAGCCGTTGTCGTCTTTGCTGTCGATGTGGAAGGGAAGCGGTCGCGCTTATGGTCGGAGCCGATGAAATGGCGTAGCAGAGTGGTTTTGCCTGCCCCTGTGGAGCCGACTAGCATCACCCGTGCGTAGTTATCCTCGTTATCCTCTGGAGTGGGCAGTTGTATAATCTCTTCCCGTAGGTCTTTGGAATTGCTCTTGCCGACTTCAATACCGTCAAAGAATGCTGAGGCGACGACTTTATCGAACTGTCGTTCGGCCTCAGAACGTCGGTCAATGCTCCACCAGTACGAATTGGCGAGGAGTTCGTTAAGCTGTTCAACCATTTGATCAGCTTCTTCATCATTCGTCGTACCAAGACCACGCCGCACTTTCAGCCCCAGCCTGCCGCGGGCATCCCTTCGACAAGGGTGGCTGAAGATTACGCTCCAACCTGGCCTGCTCGATCTCGTTTTGGTCGCTTTGTGAACTTTCGTCTCCATTGCTTTCCTCCTGTATTCTTCGTTGTTCTTCATTGTAACGTATGGCAGTATACATAGCCCTCTTAAGTGTGTTAAGCATTTTTTGAACAACGTGGTACAACGAATTTGCTCGTGCAAATGAAGACAGGTCCAGATCGGCGAATTTCAGGGACTTACACCATACCGACCGTATTCGAATGGGTCTCAATGTTTTCGTAAGTTAGTGAGGGGAGCGATAGCGTTAGGGTTGAGGGAATGGAGAAACAAAAGGGGCAGCCACAAGGGCTGCCCCTCCATACGGTCATGTGAAGATCGAGGCCGTTACGCCATGCGTCCGGACATCGCCCGCAGCCGGGCGATACGCTCTTCCAGCGGCGGATGGGTGGTAAACAGGCCCGCCATGGAGCGTCCGGACAGCGGGTTGACGATAAAGAAGTGAGCCGTCTGAGGCGAGGCCTCCATGGGAACGCGCTCGGACGCGAAGCCGAGCTTTTCCAGGGCCGAAGCCAGGCCCTCGGGGTCGCCGCTCATCTGGGCGCCGCTCCGGTCCGCGGCGTATTCGCGCGTACGCGAGATCGCCATCTGGATAATTGTGGCCGCCAGCGGCGCCAGGATGGCCATCAGAATGAGCCCCAGCATCCCGCCGCCGCCTTCGTCGTCATCACTACGGCTGAACCCGCCAAAAATGGCGGCCCACTGGGCCATATGGGCAATCATCATGATCACCCCGGCCAAGGTCGCGGCAATGGAGCTGATGAGGATGTCGCGGTTCTTCACATGGGCGAGTTCATGCGCTAGGACGCCGGTCAACTCGCGCTCATTCATCAAACGCAGGATACCCTGGGTGACGGCCACGGCCGCGTTTTCGGGATTCCGGCCCGTGGCAAAGGCGTTCGCTCCCTCGGAGGGGATAATATACAGCTTGGGCATGGGTAGCCCGGCCCGAACGGTCAGGGCGTGAACAATGCGGTAGAGCTGCGGGGCGTCGGCTTCCGAGACCTGATGCGCGCCGTACATCTTGAGGACGATCTTGTCCGAAAACCAGTAGCTGCCAAAGTTCATGATGACGGCAAAGATAAAGGCAATGGTCAGCCCCTGAGGACCGCCAAAATACTGCCCGATCAGCATAATCAGGCCGGTCAGGGCACCGAGTAAAAGCGTGGTGCGTAGCATGGTGGTCACCTCCTCCGCGCTCAGTTCCAACCAAGGTAGGCGCATGAGTATACGCTAAGTCTGCCTAGAGGCGATGTCAACGTTGAGAGGCCCAGAAAGAATAAGCAAAAGGTAACCACACGGGGCTGCCCTTTGCTTTGGGATTTATATACTTACTAGGTCTGATGTGGATTAAGAACAGTTGACTGTGCTGCATTGTGAAAAGATTTCTAACCCTACTTTACTTAGAAGATATTTTGAGAGGGACTAATTCATGAATGTGAAGATTATAAAAGCTTTCTTGAATAAGTTATTTCAGGGATCGATAAATGATCCAGACTTTATGAAATGGTACGCGGTGGGATTAGGACTGTTGAATGCAGACATTGACGACCGAGGTAAAATTCGTGTTCATATTTGGGATTCATCGTTGAAAGTGCCGAATGTCAGTACGGCTCATACTCATCCGTGGAACTTTACTTCGTATATCGTAGACGGAACTCTGACGAATTATTTGTATGCTGAAAGTCTATCTGGCAACAATCGTCAAAGGCGACGAGAGCAGGTTTTTACGAAGGGTGGGATCAGAACTATATCTGAGGAATTAGTCTATCTTGAGCCCTATGGATTTACTTCATATCCGGCTGGGTCATGCTATAGCCAGAATCATACGGATATTCATAGTACGGGCTATACGGATGGAACGGTCACTATAGTGGAGATGGGGGAGAGGATTCAGGACGGGGCATATGAGTATTTTGCCGCAGAAGGGGAGTTGAAACAGGAGACATCTCATCGCGCAAAACCAGAGGAAGTTCGTCCTGTTTTGGGAAAGATATTGAAACGATGGGTATAATGACTCACTTCTCCTTCTGGTACTTCTCTAAAAGCGTGACTATTTCTGTGTAGCCTGAGCCTTCCGCCGCCACCACAGCCGTATAGCCGTCCGCATTCCGTTTATTCACATCTGCACCAGCTTTCAGGAGTAATCGGGCGGCTTCCATCCTACCAAAGAGCGCCGCACCCATTAACGCCGTGCTTCCGTCAGTCGTCTGCCTGTCCACATCGGCCCCAGCCTCAACTAAGACTCGAAGAGCTTCTATGTGACCCTGGAGTGCCGCCGCTATTAACGCTGTGGCTCCGAGGTCGTCCTGCCTGTCCACGTCTGCACCCGCGTCCAGAA
>WTHD01000183.1 GCA_011523265.1 Candidatus Binatota bacterium | reverse complement strand
CTATGGAGCGGATTCAAAAGGGGTGATCTCGACCGGTGAGCAGACGTGTGAGGTCGCGCTCGATTTTACGCTTGGACCGCGTTGGTTCCGGGCCGTAAGACGAACGGGGAAAATCACAGACTCCGGTCTCAGCGAACGTGAAGGGGAAGAGTGGATACAGGATGCCTCCGGGTCTGCGCGGCTCACCAATCGGATTGAAGAGCTCCTGGGCCTCGATTTTGACAGCTTCACCAAAACCGTCATCCTCCCCCAGGGCCGGTATGCCGAGTTCCTGACCAGCGAGCCAAAAAAACGCCGCGAGTTGCTGGCGAAAATTCTGGAGCTTGGCGTGTATTCCCGAGTGGCCGACCAGGCCAAACTGGCTGCGGGTCAGGCAAAAACCCGGGCGGAAACGCTGCGTGAAACTCTGACCCAATACGCCGGTCTGAGTCAGGAGCATATTGCCCTTCAGAAAGATGAGCTTTCCAAACTCGGCCAACGCATTGAACAGGTTTCTCAGCAAGAGCAATGCTTGCGCGATGTAGTCCAACACGCCGATCACATAGCAGGCCTACGAAGTCGTGTGACCGAGCTTCAGGAGGAAGTGCAGAATCGCGATCAGGACCAAGAACTGGCGCAAAAGAAAGCTGACGAGGCAACCGTCCAGGTTGCCAGCCTGACCGATGAATTGGCAAAGATTGGTCAGGAGCGAGAATCGCTAGGATACGACACGGCGAGGCACGAGGTCGTCAAACGGGCTACTGAACATCTTACGGCCTGGGTGACCGCTCAAACGGAAGCCGAGCGGAAAAAGACCGAACGGGCCGCTGTCCAGGAAGAAGTTGATACCCTTGTGCAACAGGCCGAGTCCCACACGCGGCAGGTCGAGCAGGCGCGCTCTCAGCATCAGGCCCATAGCGCCAGGTTTGAGCAGCTTGTTGCCGAAGCCGGCGACGTGACCACACTGACGGAAAAGCTTGGCGCGGCAAAGCGCTGGAAAGAGCTGCAACAGGAACAACAGCAACTGACCGCCCGGATAGAGGCTCTGCGCCAGGACCACACCGCGACCCAACACCGTCTGGATGACCTGAAGCGACAAGACGCGAGTCATGAGCAGAACGTCCGAGAACTAAAAGACAAGCTCGAAGGAGCAAAAGAAGATGAGCGGCAGAAGCGCCAGTTGATGGCTGAATCCGAACGCCTGGGCCGAGAATTGCAAGAGGCGGCTGAGGCGGAAGAACGAGTCAGGGCTGAACGTGAGACTGCCCGTGCTGAGCTGACCAGGGCCGAACACGTCGCCCAGCAGGCTCAGCAGGAGTTCGCTCAAGCCGAAGAGCAGGAGCACGCGGCCCGCACCGCGCTTGAAGACAACCAACGCCGGCACGAAGCCGCCCACCTGCGGGCTACGCTTCACGTTGGCGACCCCTGCCCCGTATGCCGGACAACCGTCAGCCAGATCCCCGTTGCTCAAGAAGCCGGGGACGACCTCAAGATGCTTCAGACTCAAATGGAACATGTCATACAGGCCGCTCAACAAAAACGCACGGAAGCGCAGGAAGCAAACACCACGGTGGCCACACGCCGGGCGAGACTTGATGCTGCGGAGCAGGGGCTGAAAGAACGCGCACACCTCAGACAAGAAGTCCGGAACAGCTTTGTGTCACGGTTCCCCGGTTATGCGTCTCCTTCCGAAGCCCTTCAGGCTGTACAGACCCAGCAAGAAGAACTGAGCGCAGCGCTCAGAGACATGGAAGCTCAGGTGGTATCTGCTGAACAGGAAAAAGCGAGACTGTCAGGCGAACGTGAGGATGCGCAACAAAAAGCCGCAACGCTGAGTGGAGAGTTGCGCGGGACAACCGAAAGGCTGAAGGCCGATACACGCGAGTTGGAAGTGCTCGGACGTGAGCTTACTGCATTTCTCGCTACGAATGGGGACCCCGAGCAGAATGTGGCACAACGCCGGACTGCGGTGATGCAGGCTGAGCAACAGATGAAGGAAGCGGAGAAAGCCTTGCGTCAGCTCGAAGCGACGCTCAACTCGTTGAACACAGCCCAGGTCCAGAAAGATGGCAACCTCAAATTGCTCGCCGCCGAATACGAGGGTGCGTTGCTCCGAGCCGAGCGCGAAGCCCAGGCCGTGCGCACCTGCCTTGGTCTGGCGGAAGGCGCGGTGCTGCCACAGACCGAAGACGTAGAAAGTGAACTCAACGCGCTGTCGGACAAGCAAACCCGGTACGCCGACTTGTTGCAGCGCGAAGAAAACGCACGGGCGAGGCGAGAACAGGCTGAACGCCAAGCCACCGAGTCACAGGCCGACCTTCAAGCCCGAACACAAATGCTGGAGGAGTCACACAAGAAGCGGCAACAGGCGTCCGACACGCTTGCAGAGGAGCGGGAGAAGCTTCGTGGGCTGATCGAGCAACACAACCTCACCGACGCAGGCGAAGATGGAGAGCAGATCAAACCCCAACTTGAAACGGTTCGGGGACAGATGATGTCTCTCCAAGAACAACGCGGGCGTTTAGAGGCCGAACATGTCGAGGCCGAACGTCGTTGGCAGGAGAAAGAGCAAGAAGAAGAAAAGCTGCGCGCCGCCGAGAGTGAAGAACGTCTGGCCTCGGACCTGCGTAAGCTCCTGGGTTCGGAATTTACCGATTTCTTGTCGAGGGGAGCCATAGAAGCCCTGATGCGCGATGCGTCCGCTCACCTGCAACGTCTCACCCACGGGCGGTATGTGTTTGATATTGCGTATCGGGGACGGGCGATCACGCTCCAAATTGTCGACCACGAAGATCAGCGCCGTGCCCGGCCTACTCATTCGCTGTCGGGCGGAGAAACGTTTTTAGCCTCGCTAGCCATTGCACTGGCGCTCTCACAAGGGTTTCGGACCGTTGCGACCGGCCGGGCGGCCCAGACCTCAACCGAATGCCTGATTCTGGATGAAGGGTTCGGGACGCTGGACCGGGAAGGTGTGCAGATGGTCACGGAGACCCTGCAAGAGTTGCGGGGCGAAGACGGCCGGATGGTAGGCATTATTACCCATGTCGAAGAAGTCGCTGCGGCCATGCCCATGCGCATAGAAGTACGCAAAGGTGGCAGGACGAGCGAGATTACGGTATCAGGCTAAGGCATTCACTCTCTGGAAGAGACCGTTAAGGAGGAGGGTCATGGCACTGCATTCAGCAACAGTCGGCTCTGTTGGACAACCGTTTGTCAGCGAAATCGATGCGCGTTGGGTCATGTCGTACGCGGCCGGACTCGACGATTATTTACCCTGTTATATGGACACCTGCCGACCGGACGGGATCGTTGCTCACCCGCTCTTTCCGGTCTGCATTGAGTGGCCGGTCCTGCTCGCCATGCGAGACAGTGCCCTGAAACGGGAAGAGGCTCTGCGGGGCGTCCATGCCACACACGATCTGGTGATTCACCGTCTGATCCGGGCGGGCGAAAAGCTGACAACGCAGGCAACGGTGGCCGGTGTTGAACAGCGCAAGCCGGGGGCCTACCAGACCGTCCGTTTTGATACCCGGGACGCCAATGGCCAGCCGGTCTGTTCGACCTGGTACGGAACGCTCTTTCGTGGGGTTGACGTCGAGGGGGAAGATAGCCCGGTCTCCGACCTGCCAGCCCTATTGGAACCGCTCGATGCAGCAACCGGAGCAAAAGCGGAAATCCCGGTGGCGATTTCGGCCGGAGCGGCCCATGTCTATACCGAGTGTGCGCGCATCTGGAACCCGATCCATACCGACCCGGCGGTGGCCGAGCAGTACGGGTTGCCGGGGCTGATCCTGCACGGAACCGCAACGCTGGCGCATGGCATCTCCCGTGTCATTGCTCAGGAAACCCACGGTCACCCGGAACGGGTCAAACGGGTAACCGGGCGCTTTGGCGCCATGGTGTTCATGCCCTCACGCCTGACCGTTCGGATCGTGTCGCGAGAAGCGGCAGAGGAGGGCGACGTGGTGCGGTTTGAGATACGGACTGAGGAGGGCAAGCCCGCGGTGCGGGACGGGGCCATTATTTTGGGGGAATAGAGTTGTGGGTAAATAAGAGTTCAGCCAACAAGGGCACGGAGAAGGAGAGATAGGCGTATGCAACGTGGACTGATTTTTCCCGGAGGCGGGATGTCGCAGCGCGACATGATGGTTGTGGCCAAAGAAGCCGAAGCGGCCGGTTTTGATTCTCTGTATGTCACCGAAGCCTGGCGCAGCGCCTTCGTGCCGTTGACCGCGCTCGCCCTAGCAACCGAACGGGTCCGGATTGGTTCCTACGTGCTGAACGCCTACGGCCGCAGCCCTTTTATTGCGGGTATGAGTGCGGTTGATGTGGACGAGATTTCCGGCGGACGGCTGCTGCTCGGGGTCGGCAGCGGCAACCGGCATATTAACGCCGAGTGGCAGGGTGTTCCGCATGAGAAACCCTACCAGAAAATGACCGAGTATATTGAAAACCTCAAACAAATCGTCCGCACCCCCGCTGGTTCGCGTGTCTCCTACCAGGGTGAAATTCATACCATGGACTGGGTGCCGGCAGTGACGCCTGTTCGCGAGAGCATTCCCATATACATCTCCGCCATTTTCCCGCGCATGGTCCGCGTCGCCGGTCGGGTCGCGGATGGAATCGCCATGGGCGCGATATTATCCGCACCGTACGCGCGCGAGGTGATTCAACCCGCGGCCCGAAAATCTGCGGAAGAGGCTGACCGCGACCCGCACGCCCTCGGTTTTCTGATGGGCTCGTTTGTCTCGGTGCACGAGGAACGTGAAGTTGCCCGCCAGGCCGCGCGTGAAGCGATCTGTCGTCTCTTCTCTCCGCTGCCGCATCCGTATTACGAGTACATGCTGCGAGAGCAGGGTTTCTCGCCCGCAGCAGACGCGGCGCTGAAGCACGTGCCCGAGGGAAATATCCAAAAGGCCGCAGAGGCCATGACCGACGAAGTGGTCGATACCGTCACCATCGCCGGAACACAAGAGGAATGCCGCCGCCGTCTGGCCGAGTATGAGGGCGTGGTGGACGAGGTGATTTTCGTCAACGTGTCCTACGCGTCGGGAGCGGGCGCGGGCATGCTGGAGGGGTACCGGCAACTCATTCAGCTGTAGTGTCTCTTTCACCGACTCAAGGCTTTTACAGCGACAGCACCTGCGACGTCCCAGCCTGGAGGCGCGTGGATTTACACATCCGTGGCCAGGCTGGCCAAAGAGCCGGCGCGGGGGAGGGCGATCCAACCTTCCCGTTTGGCGGCCGCCATATGTTTCCGCGGAATGGGTTCGCTCTGATCCGTGGCTGCAGCCCGAGCGACAAGAGCAGCCACGACCGCATCGAGCGCATCGTCGCTTTTCTCACACGCCTGCTGCGCGTCAACCGGCCAATCCAGCCACGGTTTTGTGGTGCTGATCAACCGGCGTGTTACCACGCGCCGTTTTTCCTCACCCGGTTTCTTCTTGTAGCCGGTGGAAGGGAAACCCCAGATATGCAGAGCGGCGGCGGGATACACCTCAACAAAGCGACCACGGCCACTGCGATCAATCCGTCCTTTCTCAGAGAGCAAGCGGGCGGCGCGCATGGCCGTGACCCCGATCAGGTCCGATGACACGCTCAGCGGCCAGCGCTTGATGCGCTCACGCACGATGTGGTCCGTCGTCCGGTATCGGAGCGAAGCGGTCCGGACCGCCGGCCACACGTTCCGACGCTGGTGCGCATAAACGGCGGCGGCGAATGCGGTCGGCCAGCCGAACGGGGCGTCGATGCCGATCTTGTCCGAGCGGCCAAACATCTCCAGCAGTACCGCGTCGTCCGCTCCACAATGAAGCTCAATGATCCGAGCTTTCGGCTTGATCCATTCGATGAGGCAATACGCCGTGTTCTCCGGCTGTGCCGCCAAATCGACGCCGAGCGTCGTGTGTGGCACTTGGGAATCCTTCGCAACTATTTTTGGGACGGCGGACTTTCTCTCAGGAACGTAGCTATTCTAAATGGTCGGATGGGGCCGAAAATTCAGCGAGGTCTATACTCTTACCGGCCTGAGAATCGCGTTCGGCTTCCGCCAGCCGTTCCCGCCAGTCAGGTTGGCTCATCTCCTCCAACGTCGCAACCATCCCGGCGTAGTCTTCGTAGTTGACGAGCAAGGCCGCAGGTCGGCCTCTTTGCGTAATCACGACAGTGTCACGTGTCTTTTTCACGCGCTCAACAATTTTCTTGGCTTGACTCTGGAGGTCCGAGATCGGAACGATTGTTTCCATGAAGTTATCTATAAGCTCATATATGGATAAGTCTATAGCCAAGTGGATGGATATTCTGGAGAGAAGTCGGCAAGGGACTCCTGAGCCCCTTGCCGATGCCCGCTACTCGCTCTTGGCTTTCTTCTCGTCGATGCTGTCGAACACCTGTTTGGCCTGCCGCAGGCCGTTGACGCCGACCGGCCAGCCGCCGTAGTGGGCCAGATGGATCATGATCTCGTTGATCTTGTCCCGGCTGATGCCGATGTTGAGCGCGCCGCGGATGTGAACCTTGAGTTCCGGGTCACGGCCCAGCACGGTCAGGGCGGCCATGGTAATCATTGAGCGCTCTTGAATGGCCAGGCCGTCCCGGCCCCAGATATCGCCGAACAGATTTTTTACTGTGATATCCAGAAAATCTTCGTGCATGCTGCCCGGCCGGGGTTCTACGCCGAAGAGTTCCTTCATCTTTGCCGCACCTTTTTGATAGCGTTCGGAATCTGCCATATTCGCCTCCTTCTCCTGTAAGATGTACCTGCTGGACCCTTGCCCAGTAGGGGTCCGTTGTCTAGTATCAGACCGGCTGTTCTGTCGTCAAAACAGCACGACTGAAAGATAGTGTCCGATGTCTCTTGAAATCAGCGTTCACGAACTCCAGGCCAAACAAAACGCAGGTGCAGACTTCGTGCTGCTCGACGTCCGTGAAGCCGAAGAAGTGGCGCTGGTGCAGCTCCCGCACTCGGTCCATATTCCGATGGGCGATATCCCCAGCCGTTTGCCCGAACTCGACCCTGAGGCCGAGATTGTGGTCTACTGCCACCACGGGGTGCGGAGTCTGCGCGTGGTTCACTTCCTGCGCCAACACGACTTCGCACAGGTCGTCAATCTGGCGGGTGGGATAGACGCCTGGGCCAACGAGATCGACCCCCGTATGGTCCGATACTAAATCTGTAGTGAGATAGGAACACTATGAGCGAACATCCTTCCTCCATGCCTGCTCCCCAGGCCCCAGGCCCCCTGCACGGTATCCGCGTGGTTGAATGTGGTCATATGGTCGCGGCTGCGTATGCGGGCAAGCTGATGGCTGACCTTGGCGCGGAGGTAATCAAAGTCGAAGAACCGAGGGGCGACCTCGCCCGGCAGCGCGGACCCTATCCAGGGAATACCCCCCATCCCGAAAAGAGCGGGCTGTTTCTGTATCTGAATACGAATAAGCGCGGGGTGACGCTGAACCTGGAGACGGCAAAAGGTCGAGAATTGTTCCAGCGACTGGTCAAAGACGCGGATGTCGTGGTCCACAATTATCATCCCACCCAGATCGCCTCCCTTGGCTTGGAGTATGAGGCCCTGGCCCAGCAGAATCCCAAGCTGGTCATGACCTCGATTTCACCCTTTGGCCAGACCGGACCGCGCCGGGATTACACCGCGCACGACTTAACCATGTGGAGCGCGGGGGGCATTACCTTTCTGGGTGGAGCGGGCGGACGCCCGGACCTGCCGCCCCTCAAGGCCGCCGGTCAACAGGCCGGATTCCAGGCCGGGGTCAACGCCGGCATTGCCTCTCTGGGGGCACTGTACGCTCGACTCAGGACGGGCAGAGGCCAGCACATCGACATCTCGGTCCAAGAGTGTCTGGTCGCCATTATGGAGAACAACTATATTGCCTGGCCGTACGATCAGACGACGCCGTCGCGGCTGGGCTTTCGGTTGATTCCCCAGGACGTCCTGCCCTGCCGCGACGGCTATATCTATGTGCTCGCGGTCGAAGAGCATCAGTGGCAGAACGCGGTTGAGTTAATGGGCAATCCAGAATGGGCGGACACCGAGCTCTTCCAGGATTTTTTGGCTCGCTCGGTCAACTGGGACGCTCTGAAAGCGCTGCTGGAAGACTGGTTGCAGGACAAGTCGGTCCAGGAAGTCTACCACGGGGCGCAGAAACGGCGGGTGCCTTTTGCGCCGGTTTCGACCATGGGCGACCTTCTCAAATCCGAACATCTCAACGCGCGGGGCTTTTTTGCCGAGATCGGGCATCCCGAAGCCGGCTCTCTTCGCTATCCGAGGTCGCCGTTCAAATTTGCCGCCTCGCCGTGGACCCTGCGCGGTCCGGCCCCGTGCCTGGGCCAGCACAATGAAGAGGTCTACGGCGGACAACTCGGGATTGCGCCGGAAGAATTGCAGTCGTTGCAAGAAACGCAGGTGATTTGATTTGGGGATTGGGAACTGGGGATTGGCAAGGAGACGTTCCCCCCGGACCCCTCCTGAGAAGCGTATGTACGAAGGTATGAAGAATGATGTCTGAGCAATTACCGTTATCGGGCGTTCGTGTTGCCGATTTTACCTGGGTGTGGGCTGGGCCGTTCTGTACCTTGCAACTGGCTCATCTGGGAGCCGAGGTCATTCGGATCGAGTCAGAGAGCCGCCTGTGTGTTACGCGGCGTATTCCGCCGGTTGCCGACGGGGAAGCCGGGCCGAACCGCTGTGGGTATTTTAATCAGTACAACCAGGGCAAACACTCGATATGCCTCAATCTCAAAAAGCCGGAGGGCCTGGAGGTCGCAAAAAGGCTGGTTGCCGCCAGCGATATCGTTGCTGAGAATTTTGCCGCGGGTGTCATGGACCGGATGGGCCTGGGATACGAAACCCTCAAAACGATAAAGCCCGATATCATCATGATTGCGCTCTCCGGCTATGGTGCGACCGGACCGGAAAGCCCGTATGTATCCTATGG
>WTHD01000517.1 GCA_011523265.1 Candidatus Binatota bacterium | reverse complement strand
CCTCTGTAGATACTGCCTCGTTCGAAGCCTCGGCGATGTCCCGGCCAGCCTCATCTGGCCAATGCCGCGCGTCCATGAGCACAAGGCCGCGGCCATAACGCAACAGCCCGCTCCAGCTCAACGCGCCGAACTTCTGCCGGTTCTCCCAGATAAAGCGTTCATAGCGGTCTTTGAGGTCTGAAACGTTTCGGTCTGCCTCGTCGGAAGGGTCGGCTGTCGGTTTGCTGACGTCAGCTTGAGAGCCGTCTTGTTCGCTCATACAGCGGCGGAGCCTTTAGCGGGGATCAGTCTTCAATAATAGCGCTCAACGACGTCCGCCAGCCGGACATGGCAAAGCGTTGCTCCAGGCCGTACTGCTTGATTTCGTCGAGTCCGGGCATGCGCGTGACCTTCCAGCCCTCGCATTTCGCCGAGCTACACGGACAGGGGTCTGTCATTGCGTCGAGCAGCGCGGTCGGCATATCCAGTCCTTTTGCCAAACGGGCGACAAATTCTTCTTTTGAAATATGAGCCATACCGGACCAGCGCTAGGCGTTTTTCTTCCCCTCTGAAACGGCAATCACGATAACGGCGATGATCACGCCGAGGGCCGCGCCAACAAGAATTGGACTGTCTGAAAAGAACTCATACAGCGCGCCCATAGTACTCCGCCTAGCCAGAATGCCCCTGCTGCAATTCTGCCCGGACCAGCCAGGCGCTATCGGCAAGGGCCTGCATCTTTCCCCGCGCTGCGGCGCGCGAGCGCGGAATCATGCCACAGTCCGTACAGGGATAGAGATGTTCAGGCGCCACATACTGTAACGCCGTTCGAATACGCGCCGCAACCGTTTCACGCGTCTCCACCTCTTCGGTGCCAACGTCGATGACCCCGACCATCAAATCCTTGCCCCTGGCCTCGGCCAAGACTGCCGGGTTGACGCCAGAGGCGGCACACTCGACTGAGATCATATCAATCGTGCTGGTCCGCAGCAGCGGCAGCGTACGCGCATAATGGCCCCAGTCCGTGTTCTGGCTCTTCCACTCAACGACCGCAGGGATACCGTATCCATAACAGATATGGACCGCGGTTTTGGCCTGCACCCCTTGCGCGCACTGTTCGAGCGCCTGGATGCCCCACTCTTCCACCGCGTCGAGATAGATGTTGAAACACGGCTCGTCGAACTGCACGATATCACACCCATTGTCTGCCAGCTCACACGCCTCTTCATTGACCAGTCGCGCCAGTTCGGCCGCCAGCTTCCGGCGCTCCCCGTAGTACTCATCCGCAACCGTATCCGCGATGGTCATCGGACCGGGCAAGGTGACTTTGACCGGCTTTGTCGTATGCTGCTTCATAAACCGGAGCGCCTCAACCAACACCGAGCGCGGACGGCGCAGCTGCTCAACCACCCGGGCGGCCCGGACTTTGATGCCGTAGCGGTTCCCCCGCGTTTCGATCTCAACCAAACGGCTGAAGTCCAATCCGGTCAGCCCTTCAACGAATCCCCAGATATAATGCCGGCGGCGCTGTTCGCCGTCGGTTACAATATTAAGGCCCGCCGCTTCCTGGTCGGCGAGCGCGAGCAGCACGGCGTCGTCCTGGCCCTCACCCAGCGTATCGTCTTGCAGCTTCCACGAGACATACATCGCGTTCGGAGGAACGAGCCAGGTTGGACGGGGCAAGCTCCCGACAATCATGGTTTGCAGCATCTATAGTTCCTGCTCTCTGTACCAGCCGAGGGCCTGCATGACTGGCGCATCAGAAAAAGAGAAGAGAACCGCGTCTGCGGATGCCGAGGTATTCTCATGCGTATGACTCGCCCAGGTTGGGACGGTAAATACATCACCCGGTCCCCATTCAAGGGTTCTGCCATTGACGACCGTCTGCCCGGTCCCCTCGACCGCTAGATAGACCTTACTCACGCTTTGCCTGCGCGCCTGTGTTTTTTGGCCGGGCCGGAGGCGCTGCAGAAAGCTGGCCATGGTCGCGAGCGACGGACCGCCCGTCACCGGATTCACATATTCCAGCATGGTGCCGTCAAACGGACTATCCGCGTCCCTCCCAAGGTCTAACAGCGCGGGGCGTGCCTCGCTCCACGCATATTTGAGTAAAGACGACTGCCCATCAGATGGACGTTGCCAGGTTGGCAGGAGTCCGCCGCGTTTATAGCCGCGCGTTGAGTGATCCTCCGGCTTGGTCAAGTCTTGCGACTCGGTCCGACCGGGTTCAAAAAATGTTCCGGCCAGCATGCCGGCCAGGGGCAGGTCCAGTCCGTCGAGCCAGACAACGGGTTCCGTGCCTTCACTGCCGTGCTCATGCCACGTCCAGTTCGGGGTTAAGACAAAATCCCCCGGCTCCATAGGCAGCTTTTCACCATCGACGACCGTATAGGCCCCCTGTCCTTCCATAATGAAACGGAGTGCGTTGGGTGTGTGCCGGTGGGTTCGCGCGACCTCACCGGGCAGGATGAGTTGAATCCCGGCATACAGCGTGTGGGTTGTGGCAACCCGACCTTCGAGCCCCGGGTTAAGCAGCATGAGCACCCGTCGTTCGGCCTCAGCCGCGGAGACGAGTTCGCCTGAGCGCAGGAGTTGAGGGCGCAGGTCTTTCCAGCGCCACAGATGCGGCTTGACCGGCGTTTCCGGTGTGGGTGTGAGCTGTTTGCCGAGCACCTTCCACAACGGCCCGACATCGTACTGAGACAAGCCGGCCAGAAAGGTTTCCACTTCGTGCGATTGGGTTGGTGGCGCCACGGTGTTTTGCTCAGTTCTCAGCTATGTCTTTTAATCGGGCGCGGCGATCTCCTCGCACAGCATGACCTGGAAATTCAGACCGGCGTATTTTTCATCAGGACCGTGTACGGACCAGCGCTGCGTCCAGCCCTGGGCAAATTTCCGGAGTTCCTCATTCCCCCAAACTTTCTCCCAGGCGTCCAAATCGTCAATCTCAAGCAGGTCATAGTGCGTAAACTGCACCGTCCCAAGTTTTTCATCCAGCACTTTCCAATTCGCATAGCGCTTGACACCTGGAACGCTGTTGAAAAACGGATTATCCACGTCACGCAGCCACTGCTCGTACTCCGCATGCTTGACGTGCTCGCCAAGGTTATAGGTCAGCAGCAGCATTGCTCGTCGTTTGGTCATTTCACAAGCCTCTTATCAGGCCAGACCATACCGCACCCGGAAGCACAGCGTCAATGAGGAAAACACGCTCGGTATACTGTACGGAACGAGCTAGGCCGCTGGCGGCAGGAGTGGGCTTACACTGCTCTGGCGGAGTCGCTCAAAAATAAGCTGGGTCGCTCGGGAACGGTTCAGGGTGTAGAAGTGAATACCGGGCGCGCCGCCAGCGAGCAAGGTTTCACACTGTTGCCACGCCCAATCAACCCCAATTTCAAATACCGCGTCGGCATCCTCGGCGACCGGCTCCAAGCGCTCTTGCAGCACGAGCGGAATAGACGCCCCGCACATCCGGGTGAAGCGGACAATCTGACGGTAGTTCAGAATGGGCATGATGCCCGGAATAATGCGCTGCCGAATCCCGAGTTGTCGCGCCCGCGATACAAAATCGAAATAGTCCCGTGCATCGAAGAACAACTGGGTGGTGACAAAATCGGCCCCGCAGTCCACCTTTGCCTTGAGATACTGCAAGTCCTGAAGCGCATCCACACTTTCCGGATGCGCTTCGGGATAGCCCGCCACCCCAATGCAAAAGTCGCCGCTGCGGCGGGCCAGGGCCACCAACTCGGCGGCATGAGTAAAACCGTCCGGGGCCGGGGTAAACACGGTTTCGCCGCGTGGCGGGTCACCACGCAGACACATGAGATTCTCGACACCACGGTCTTTCAGCTCAAACAGAATATCTCTGAGTTCCGTTTGGCTGTGCCCCACGCAGGTCAGGTGGGCCATACCGATGAGCCCCAGTTCGGCTTGGAAGCGACACACCAGATCGATGGTATTCTTGCGTGTCGAACCCCCGGCACCGTAGGTCACAGAGCAAAAGCTGGCCCCCAACTTCTGGAGTTCGCGGGCTCGATCAAAAAGCGCCTCTCCATCTTCGGCTGTCTTTGGGGGAAAAAATTCAAACGAAAACGTCTGCGGGTGAGCATCAAAGAGTGTTCGGATTTTCATGTTCTCCAAGCGATATTTTCTCCCTTTGAGATAAAACTTTTAGTGAGTTGCCCCCTATGCTACCAAGCCGTCCGAAACGAGTCAAAGCCGGTCCGTATCAGGCGTTCCGCTGCTTCACCTTTACAAGCCGATCTTTCCCAGTATACGATTCACCGCGCATACGGAAAGTGAAGGAGGATATATGTACCCGCTGAAAGACCAGGCCTGTATCGTCGGCGTAGGCGAGACCGCTTATACCCGGGGATCGGGGAAGACCGATCTCGTATTGATGCTTGAAGCCTCAATGAACGCCATTACCGATGCGGGTCTGGGTCCACATGATATCGACGGCATTATCCCTCCTCCGCTGCCGTCAACCTCTGAACATTTTGCCGCCAACCTTGGGGTCGAGGACCTGCGCTATGCGGTCACGGTGCACATGGGCGGCGCCAGTCCGGTCACTTCGCTCCAAAGTGCGGCCATGGCGGTGGCCTGCGGAGTGGCGAAAAATATCCTCGTACCGCTAGGCTGGAATGGCTACTCCACGATGCGCGTCCGCGACATGGGCAGTAAGAGTAAGGGCAACGGCGGTGGCGGCAGCGGAGCCCCCGGTGCGCTGGCCAACACGATTGGCGAATACTATCTGCCCTATGGAGCCAACGTTCCGGTGCAGTGGTATGCCTGGCTGGCCACCCGCCATAAAGAACTGTACGGCACCCCGGACGAAGCCATGGGCACCGTGGCGGTCACCTCACGCAAACATGCCCAACTGAACGATAAAGCCTATATGCAGGGCCGCCCGCTCAGCATGGAGGACTATCTGAACGCCCGCTGGGTCTCCAAACCCTTCCGGTTGTTTGACTGTTGTTTGGAAACCGACGGCGCGGCCGCCGTGGTCGTGACGTCGCCGGAGCGGGCGCGCGATCTCAAACATGACCCGGTGTATATTTCGGGTATTGCCGAGGGCCACCCCTACCCTGCGGATGATATTCCCGCTCGGCCCGACCCGTTTACGATCGGGCTCAGCTTTGCCACGCCGAATGCCCTGCAAATGGCTGACGTCGCCCTCAAAGACCTCGACTTTGCCGAAATCTACGACTGCTTTACCTATGTCGTGCTGCTCCAGATGGAAGCGCTCGGGTTGTGTAAACGAGGGGAGGTTGGTGAGTACGCACGGGGAGACAGATTTGCGCTGGACGGCGAACTGCCCTTGAATACCCATGGCGGCCTGCATTCCGAGGCGCATGTGTGGGGCATGAACCACATTGTAGAAGCCACGCACCAACTCCGTCATGAAGCCGGCGAGCGTCAGGTCAAAGACGCCCAACTCGGTCTGGTCACGGGCTGGGGAGACTTTGGTGACGGAAGCCTGGCAATTATGCGCCGATAACAGGAGAGCGGCTATCATGGCAGAAACCCAGGAATATCGGCGTCCGGTCCCGAAAATGCGGGGCTTCGCGGCCGATTTTTATGCGTATTGCAAGCAGCACGAACTGCGCTTTCAGCGCTGTACGAATTGCGGTACTTGGCGCCATGTGCCGCGCGATATGTGCGCCAAGTGCGGCTCGTTTGCATGGGAGTGGGCCAAGTCTTCGGGTAAAGGCAAACTCTTTTCATGGACGACGGCCATGCAGCCCATGTTGCCGCAGTTTGCCGACCTCGTGCCCTACAGTCCGGTGGTGGTGGAACTGGAAGAGGGAGTTCGGATGCTCAGTTGGCTGACCGATGTAGCAGATGCTGATTTGCGGCTGGACCTGCCGCTTGAGGTTGTGTTTGACGATATCACCCCAGAGGTGACTTTACCCAAATTCAGGCGGGCGGATTGACCCTCCCTCCAACCGCGAGCATGTCCAATGAACGATTTCCAAGGCTATACCCTGCCCGAAGAACTCAGCCTGCTGCAAGATCAAATTCGTCGTTTTATACGCGAGGAAATTATCCCGGCTGAACACGCCATCGACCCCGATGCAGCGGACCTGCCCGACGACGTCTATGCGCGTCTGTCAGCCAAAACCAAGGCCGCCGGCCTCTGGTGTCCTGGTGCTCCCAAGGAGTACGGGGGCGGGGGTTTGAATACCTTCAGCATGTCCATCGCCTTGGAAGAGATGGCCCAGCATCGCATGGGTTTATACAATCCTGGCTGCGGAACATTTGGGCGCTATCCGCCGAATCCCATTTATGCCGGCACCCCGGAGCAGATTCAAAAATATGCCGTGCCCACGCTGAAAAACGGCCTGTACACATTCTTTGCGATTACTGAACCAAGTGGCGGCTCGGACCCGGCCGGAGCCATTCAGACCCGAGCCGTACGCGACGGGGATTCGTGGGTCATTAACGGCTCAAAGATTTTCATCTCGCACGCGCACGAAGCCGAATGGGGAGTGGTCTTTGTCCGGACCGACCCGAAAAAAGGCCGCAAAGGCATCAGCTGCTTTATTATTGACAAAGGAACCCCCGGCTTTACCGCTCGCCCGTTCAGGACCATTCGGACCGTCTCGCTGCCCAACGAGGTCTCATTTGAAGAGTGCCGGGTGCCGGCCGAAAATATGATCGGTGAAGAAGGTCAGGGACTCTACCTCTGCTTTGACCTGCTGACCAAAGCGCGCTTTCCCTACTCGGCCGCGAACCTCGGGGTGGCCGTGGCTGCCCATCGGATGGCGATCGAACACGCCAAGCAGCGGGAAACGTTTGGCGAACTCTTGAGCCGACGCCAGGCGATTCAGTGGATGCTGGCCGATGCGGAAGTCGAATTGCGCGCAACGCGCCTGCTCATCTGGGACGGCGCCTGGAAAGCGGACCGCGGAGAAGACGCGCGCGTTGAAGCCTCAATAGCCAAACTGTATTCGAGCGAGGTCCTGGGCCGGGTCATCGATAACGCCGTCCAGATTCATGGCGGCTATGGCGTATCAAAAGAGTTTCCGCTGGAACGCTGGTATCGTGAGGCCCGAGTCCGGCGCATTGGAGAAGGGCCATCCGAGGTTCACCGTATGGTGATTGCGCGGGCATTATTGCGTTAGCCCAGAACCTTGTTCGCAAGCACAGAACCTTGTTCGCACAGAGAAACCCCAGAGAGATGCGCGCTACTCGGACGCGCCACACCGTGGGCCCAGCAGATTCGCCCTTATACCGATGCCACTCTTTATTCGGACCCGCCTGTATCCTGGCGGCCATCGTCTTATGGGCTGTGGTCTTCGCATTCCCACACAATGTCCGAGCGCAGCCTGCTCCGGAGACGCTCAAGCGCTTACTTCAACAACATCAGCTAGACCCCCAGGACGTTGGCTACCACCTGTTTCGTCTGACAGACGGCCAGGTTGTTGATACCTATGACGCTAACACGCCCCGTATCCCGGCTTCGACCACGAAACTCATCACTGCCCTCGCAGCTTTAGAAATTTTAGGGGGAGACTATCGATTTACGACTCGCCTGCTCGTAAGCGGGAAAGTACACGAGTCCACCCTGCACGGAGACCTGTATCTGGTCGGGGGTGGAGATCCGACGTTATCGACGAATGACCTTTCTGGCTTTGTTGATACCCTGAAAGCCGCCGGCATTACTCAAGTGAGTGGCCGGTTTGCTTTTGATGAAAGCTTTCTCACAACGACGCAGGAGATTAATCCCAAGCAACCGACCGCAGCCGCGTATAACCCCAGTGTGAGCGCCCTCTCGCTCAACTACAACCGTGTTCAGTTACGCTGGAAGGGCAGGCCCGGAGCCAGAAATTTTCAGACTTGGTTGCGGTCGCCGGCGGACGGTATTTTTCTTCCGGTTGCCGGCGTCAGTACTGGGCTGATTCCCGTAGGCGTGCAATCTGATGCCCCCATTCTCCTTGATGGGGGGAACAGGGACCACTGGCTGCTCTCGCGTCAGCTTCCGGCACGAGGTTTCAAAGAACTTCCGATCAGGCGCGCCCCAGGGAAGGTCGCGGCCTCTCTGTTTCGTACCTACTGTCTGCAACGGGGCATTACCCTGCCCCAGCCCCAAGCCGCTCCGGTCCCGGCCAACACACGCCTCCTGTATACGCATTACAGCAAGCTCCTACCGGAAATTCTGAGTGGGATGCTATTCCACAGTACGAATCTGTCCGCCGAACTCATCGGCCTCGTCACCTCACGCACGTTGAGAGAGCTGCCGTTATCCATTGCCGACTCAGCAGCACTCTTGACAGACTGGTATCAGCGTCGTCTTCCGCAGACAGACTGGACCGGATTTGTGAGCATGAACCATTCGGGCCTGAGCAGCATGTCCCGCCACTCGCCGCGCCATCTCACCGCAATACTCTATAATGGAGTGACCCCCACATCCGGACAAACCGGGCGCAGAGGGCCGGAGATGCCCTCTCCTTTGCTCGACCTCCTGCCGCAGCCGGAGTGGGAGAACGAGTGGGCCGAACTCGGAGAGAGGGTACGGGCCAAGTCAGGTACGATGAGCTATGTCGATGGTCTGACCGGTATATTGACAACACACAAAGGACAGCAGTTAGGCTTCGCCCTCCTCCTGACGGATTTTGCCAGACGAGCGGCATTTGACGCGGCCCGCCATGCCGAGAAAGTCCAAACGCCCCCAGAAGCAGAAGCCTGGACTGAGCGGGCCAAAGCCTTTGAGCAGGCCCTGCTCTCACATTGGAGACGCACCTATTGAAGAGAGGAGTTAGGGAGTAGGGGTTGGGGAGTGGGAAAAGCAGAGACATAGGCCGGTGTCCCCCAGCCGCAGAGTCAGAGCTGCAACGGGATCAGGAATAACGCCACCAGATTGAACACGACCAGAAATCCGGCCAAGAGCAGGCAGTAGCCCATAATATCGCCAAAGCGCAGCCCGGCAACGGTGAGAATGGGAATCGCCCAGAACGGCTGCAATAGATTGGTCGTCATATCTCCATACGCATAGCTCAGGGTGACGGTTGGGATGGAGA
>WTHD01000204.1 GCA_011523265.1 Candidatus Binatota bacterium | reverse complement strand
CTGGCCGCCATGCGGGCTGGAAGCCCGCACTCCTCAAGGAGAAGAGAGACGCGCTACACAGCATCGTGATTTGCTCTAATGTGTCGGATGTAGCGGCCAGTCGAGAGGGACTCAAAGAAATCCGGGCCAGTCCAGAACCGGCCCGGATATGTGAAGTCGTCTTAGTCGACATAGCCGATCTCGTCGTGGTCGGTCAGGTCGAGACCCTGCTGCTCACTCTCTTCGCTAATGCGAGCCCCGCCGGTCAGGGCGTTGGCGATCATATAGGCGATTACAGAGACCACGCCACTCCAGATGATGGTGACAATAACGCTCTTGATCTGCTCAATGACCTGGGCCATCGTAGATGTGGCTTCGAGCCCGGCACCGCCCATGAATTCGGCTGCGCACAGACCGGTCAGGATCGCGCCGACAATGCCGCCGACGCCGTGCACGCCGAAGACGTCGAGGCTGTCGTCATAGCCGAGGGACAGTTTTATCGTGGTGGCGGCCAGATAGCAGAAGAAGGCTGAGGCTGCGCCGATCAGGATCGCGCCCATGGGACCGGCCGTGCCGCTGGCTGGCGTAATGGCGACCAGACCTGCGATTGCGGCGGTGGCCATGCCAAGAATGCTCGGCTTGCCATGCCTGACCCATTCAATGAGCATCCAGACGACAACTGCCGTGGCGGTGGAGATCTGGGTGACGAGCAGGGCCATGCCGGCGACGCCGTCGGCGGCAAGCTCGCTCCCGGCGTTGAAACCAAACCAGCCCACCCAGAGCATGGCGGCTCCGACCACGGTCAGGACGAGGCTGTGGGGGCGCATGGGCTCTGTGGGGTAGCCGGTGCGCGAGCCGATCATGATGCAAACAACCAGCGCGGCAACCCCGGCATTGATATGCACGACAGTCCCGCCGGCAAAGTCCAGTACGCCCCAACCGGCGAACAGGCCACCGCCCCAGGCCATATGCCAGATCGGGACATAGCTGAAGGTGAACCAGATGATCATGAAGATCAGCATGGCGCTGAACTTCATCCGCTCGGCAAAGGCCCCAACGATGAGCGCCGGGGTGATGATCGCAAAAGTCATCTGGAAGGTCAGGAAGACCGACTCGGGTATGGTGCCACTGAGGGAATCGACCGTCAGATCATTGAGGAAGAGCTTGGAGGCGTCTCCGATGATGGCGTTCCCCTCGGTGGCGGCATAGCTGTAGCCGTAGATGATCCAGAGCAGGGTCATGACTCCGGCCATTGCCAGGCATTGGCCCAGGACGGACAGAACATTCTTGACCCTCACCAGGCCGCCGTAGAACAGGGCTAGGCCCGGCAGGGTCATGAAGAGCACCAGTGCCGTGGCAGTAATCATCCAGGCGGTATCCCCGCTATCGAGCGTTGCTGTTTCCTCGGCCCAGGCTGGCACGGCTGTCCCGAGCATGCTGAGTAGACCGAGTGAGAGTGTGCTCCACCCACACCAGGCGGCTTGTTGTGTCTTCCGAAAAAGTTTCACGGTGAACTCCTCCTTACCCTCACGCCCAAAGAACAAATATAACCGCTGCCGATTGCCCCGGATTGGCAACAGAAGGCGAGGGTCATCCTTCATAGTAGGCAAAAAGAATGCCGACCGGGAAATACCTGATCTATTTGACTTTTTTTGTTTTGAGAGGGCCTGAGGCGAGGCTGCTGCTGACTGGATTTTAAGCAACGCCTATTTTTTCGTCAGCTTTGCGCGTGGGGACGGCATCCCTCATTGGGGAGACCAGAAGGCGATATGGCCGTCTGAGAGCCGCTGGGGTGTGGCATCTTCCGTGACTGGGACGACATAGACGGACGGGCCCCGAAAGCTTTGACCGGGGTTGGGGCGTATCTGCCCGCTGAAAGTAAAAAACTGGCTGTCCGGAGACCAGAGGCGATGCGAAAGCGCATACTGGTCGAAATACTGGAAAACGAGTATCTGGGGACGGGATGGAATGAAATCGACCACGGGAATGGATGTTCGGCTATGGACATCCACAACCATCCACGTCCAGTGCGCTCGCTCCGGGTTGCGTCTGGCATACAGGATACGAGTCCCATCCGGAGACCAGAAAAAGGCCGCAACAGGCTCTTGAATCAGGGGATGCAGCGCGCCTGATGCCACGTCGAATAGGCGAACCTCCTCAAAGAGGGGTGCTCTGATAAAGGACGTGGTGGCAATGGCCAACAGGGGTTGGGTCGGGGACCATTCGAGGGCCATCCGTCTTGGAACAAGCGCGACGGATTCAGGCTGACTGCCATCGCCGGCAGCGATCATCAGCGCCGCGTGTTCTTGGCCTTCTACCGTATTGCCATAGGCGAGCCATTTCCCATCAAAAGACCATGACGGTGGCCCAAATATCGAGGGTGAGCGAGAGAGCAGGTGCCGTTCGCCAGTGGGAATGGCCACAACGCTAATGGAATGGCCGGCCGCTCCCCCGCGACTTCCTCCCGTATGGGTGAGCACGGCTTGTCCATCCGCGCGCCAATGAAAATAAAAGGGCGCACCCTGGGCAACCCTGTGAGGACGCTGGCCACCTGACGTCGGCCAGAGGTTTAATGAAAAAGGTCCTCGCCCGCCCAAGAGGACGCCCAATTGCTGGCTCGTGGGCGACCAATAGGCATAAATGGGTTGGAGGCCGGGTTCTTTATAGGAGTGGAGGATTTGGGCGCTAACACCGTCAAAGATATACAGCCCATCCGTGAGTTGACCGCCACTCAACTCAACGCGAAAGCTGGCCAGGCGCTGTCCGTTGGGCGACCAGACTGGCCAGCTGTAGAAATCCTGATTGCGCTGGACTGAGCGGGGGGCGAAACTGGCCTGTTGGAGCATTTCGCCGGAAGCCATTTCTTGGCGACCGGTCCCGTCCGGCCGAATGGTATACAGGCCGCCGGCGCGATCAATATAGGCGATCCGATTGACCGGTGGTGCCGCGCTCGGACTCGGTGCGTGCGTCAGGAGAAGAGCAATCGTCAGGAGAAAGGAAAGAGAAACATGGCAGCGTACAGTCATGATCGCCCCGGTCCACGGCCACGATAGCAGAGTTTGTGAGAAGGGCAACGATCCAGGAGAAAGGAGCGGGCGGGGGTATATAAACAGGCTGAGCTTGACGGCCCCGCGTCCCGTTCGGTACGAATATTGGTCATGGCGAAAAGTATTTTGTTAGTGCGGGAGAACTCCGAAGTGCAGCGAGAGGAGGGGCGGAGAAGATGAAGCGTATTGCCATTCTCGGTTCGACCGGCTCCATCGGGATGTCGACGCTCGATATTGTTGAGCGTTTTCCTGAAAAATTTCGCGTGGTTGCTATCGCGGCCGGCAAAAACCTGACGCAACTCATCGCGCAGATCAAATCTTTTCAACCCCTCCTGGTCTCCCTCTCCCAAGAAGAAGATGCAAAAAAGCTGCGGCAGGAACTGCCCGATTTCGAGGGCGATATCGTCTGGGGGGCAGATGGTCTGCTCGCGACCGCGACACATGAAGACGCGGATATGGTCATGGCCGCCCTGGTGGGGGCCATCGGACTTCCCCCGACCTTGGCGGCCATACGGGCGGGCAAAGATGTCGCCTTAGCCAACAAAGAAGCCTTGGTCGTGTCCGGCGAACTCATGACGCGTGAGGCGGTGCGGCACGGAGTGCAACTCCTGCCGGTTGACAGTGAACATAATGCGATCTTTCAGGCCCTGCATGGACACAAACAGGAACAGGTCAAGCGCATTATTCTGACCGCCTCCGGCGGGCCGTTTTTACACCGTCCCGCGGAAGACTTTCAGACCATACGCATAGAAGAGGCGCTGCAGCACCCGACCTGGAAGATGGGCAATAAAATCACGATTGACTCGGCCACGCTGATGAACAAGGGGCTTGAAGTCATTGAGGCGCGCTGGCTTTTCAATCTGCCCCCTGAGCAAGTATCGGTGATCGTGCATCCGCAGAGCATTGTGCACTCCCTGGTGGAATATGTGGATGGGTCGGTGCTGGCTCAGTTGGGCATTCCTGATATGCGGGTGCCGATCTCCTATATTCTCGCCTATCCGGACCGCTTACCGCTCACCCATCTGCCACAGTTGAACTTGGCCGCGGCGGCCCGGCTCGAATTTGTCGAACCGGATTATGACAAATTTCCCTGCCTGGGTTTAGCCTATACGGCGCTGGAGCGGGGGGGGACGTGTCCCGCAGCGCTCAACGCCGCGAACGAAGTATCTGTGGCGTCGTTTCTTTCCGGACGAATAGCTTTCACCCACATTGCCGACATCAATAAGCAGGTTCTCGCCGCCCATGCTGTCCAGCCGGTGAAAGACCTGGAGAGCGTTCTTGAGGCCGATGGGTGGGCACGCGCCCAGGCGAAAAAGATCGCTGGCATATCCGAACAGACTGTGGCGGCCTAGGCAGACGAGAGGGGACCGGTGGAACGGCGACCGAACCAGAGGGCTGAGCGGGGACCGGCATGCGGACCGGTGGAAAAACGAGATGAGTGAGGAAGCCGGCAGGTTTCAGGAGCAGCCTGCGACCGTGCTCTCGCCGTCGCCGGAGGCTGGCTCGCTCGCGGATGCGTACGCCTATTGTCGTGATATTACGCAGCGCAGCTCGTCGAATTTTTATTATGCCTTCCGGCTCCTGACCCAGGAGCGGCATAATGCGCTTTGCGCGCTGTACGCTTTTTGCCGATTCGTGGACGATATCACGGACCAAGACCTCTCACCCGTTGACGGGAAACAACCGCAGAACCGAAAAGAGCGACTCACCCAGCTCCTGGACACGTGGCGAGAGGAACTCGTCTGCTGCTATGAGGGGACTCCGCGTCATCCCATTTCGCAGGCCTTGGCCGATGCGGTGCGGCGTTTTCCTATCCAGCAGGAACACCTGGCCGGCATTATCGACGGCGTGGCCATGGACCTCAGCCGGACCCGCTACCAGACATTCTCAGAATTATATGAATACTGTTACCGGGTTGCCTCTTTGGTCGGCCTCGTCTGCATAGAGATCTTTGGCTACCAATCACCGCAAGCACGGGACTACGCCGTTAATCTGGGTATCGCGTTTCAACTGACAAATATCCTGCGAGATGTGGGTGAAGACGCCGAGCGGGATCGGATTTACCTGCCGCTTGCCGACCTGGACCGGTTTGCATACTCGGAGCAGGAACTCCTGAGCCATGAGTACAATGCGGCATTCCTGAAGCTGATGACGTTCGAGGGCCAACGCGCTCAGGAATATTATAGCCGGGCGGTCAGCTTGCTGGACCATCACGACCGTCGCTCTCTTGTTGCCGCAGAAGCGATGCGGCTCATCTATCACGAGCTGCTCAAAAGAATTGCGTCGCAGCAATTCAATGTCTTCCAACGTCGGGTGACTCTACCCACTCCCTTCAAGGTGGGCTTGGCCTTAGCCGCCTGGGGGCGGAGCCTGTTTGTTTTCCCTTAGTCTGACTATGAGTTTTCCTCGGGCCTGTGGATATTCCGGCGGTAGGTGGAAAGGACGTGCGCTCCTGGGTTGGTTCTGATGGGAAAGCCGGGAATCTGGGCGAGACGCGCGACGTCCCTGGGGTTAGTGCAGGCTGATAGAACAATGCAAAAGGGGAGGCCTGCCAAACTCGTGAGTCCGGCTGAAGCGCCTCCTGTTCGGACGTTTCCCTGGGGACAGATTCAGGCAACGGCGCGGAGCTTCTTCCCGCCTCGGGAGGAGTTTTTCATCCCCTCATTGTCCGGGAGATGCTCTGCGATGTTCGTCTTCGCGTAGTGCGAGCCGGGATAAAGGGAGCGGATGGCAAATGCGACTTGTCCCATCAGGCGCTTGACGCCAACCGTTTTTTCCACTGGGGAAGTCGGCTCGAGGCGAACCATAGCCCCATTACTCTTTTTACACACCTGGATAAAAAACTGTTGTTTTTTCCCTGGTTCTATAACGAGCGCTTCGAGCAGCAGTTTGGTACACTCGGTGTTAATATAGTACTCGCTGACGCGTTTAATGCCATCCGGGTCGCGGAGAAACATCTCTGGCCGACGGATAATGATCTGGCGTAGGTCAATCGGCCCTTGGATTGTTACGTTTGGCATAAGCCCTCTCCTTACATGAGACGCCCTGTCTGGAATCACGTTCCCCTGCTCTCAGCATGTTCCAGAGCCCCCTGTTCGCAGCTTTGCCCGCCCCTCCACAGACAGGTGTATACGCTATGTATCTGCCGCTTATCGGACGGTCAAGTCTCAGGGGCCATAT
The DNA here is from genome assembly GCA_011523265.1 of Candidatus Binatota bacterium. GTDB lineage: Bacteria > Desulfobacterota > Binatia > Bin18 > Bin18 > Bin18. The sequence goes on along the minus strand of WTHD01000204.1, from coordinate 2,797 downwards.
GGGGCGCATGCGGCTACTTTACAGATTGTCAGGACACCAGTTATAAGCTCCTGTAAGAGCGTCGAAATCTATGAGAAGAGAGAACGGTTATGTTTTCGGTCACTTCGAGTGCCCCCGATCATAAGAGCCCGCATATTGCATCGATTCAGGAAGCGATCGAAGAAATTCGGGCTGGACGCATGATCATCCTGATGGATGATGAAGATCGGGAGAACGAGGGTGATCTGTGCATGGCAGCGGAAAAGGTGACGCCCGAAGCCATTAACTTTATGGCAAAGCTCGGGCGTGGGCTGATCTGTATGCCCATGGCCGAGGAACGCATTGACACCCTCGGGCTGCCGATGATGGTGGCCAAGAACACGGCTCCTCTGGGGACCGCCTTCACCATATCCTTTGATGCCCGAAGGGGAGTGACGCGGGGGGTTTCGGCGGAGGACCGCGCCACCACCATTCTGACGGCCACCCGGAAAGACGCGCGCCCTGAAGATTTTATCGTCCCCGGTCATGTTTTCCCGCTGCGCGCGCGGAAGGGGGGCGTCCTGGTCCGCACCGGACAGACCGAGGGATCGGTTGACCTCTCCCGCTTGGCCGGCCTCGACCCTTCCGGGATCATTTGTGAGATTATGCGAGAGGACGGGACCATGGCCCGTCTGCCCGACCTGGAAGAATTCGCCGTTGAGCACGGACTGAAAATCGCCACGATTGCCGATCTCATCCATTATCGTCTTGAAAATGACTCCTTAGTCCACCGTGTTGCTGAGGCCCGTCTGCCAACCCAGTATGGGGGAGACTTTACGGCCCACGTCTATACCAGCGATGTGGATGAGGCCGAGCATTTTGTGTTGGTCAAGGGGGAGATCAACCCGGAGGAAGCGGTGCTGGTTCGCCCGCACGCTGAGTATGTGCCGGGAGACGTCTTCGGCTATACCTTTGGGAATACCAGCGCTCTCCTGCAGCAGTCTATGGCCATGATCGCCGCAGCAGGAAAGGGCGTCATTCTCTACTTGCGACAAGGCGGTCAGGGAGAGCAACTCTTCCGGGATACGAGCCGGGCGGATAAACACGCCAACAAAAGCGTGGAGCAGGCGAGTACGAATCCGGGCTCCCATCTTCGAGACTTTCGAGATTATGGCATCGGTGCCCAGATTCTACGGGATTTGGGCGTCCGCAAGATGCGCCTCTTGACGAACTCGCCGCGTCGTTTAGTAAGTCTGCCAGGATACGGACTTGAGGTCGTAGAGACCGTCCCATTAGACATGTATGCCCGCCAGCAGTCTTCTGCCAGAAAAAAAAGACAGTCCGCCTCAGCGTAAGAGTCTGACCCTATCATGTATCGCTCGACCCCCGCTGATGTACTCGTAAAGGCAACGGCTGCAAACAACACTATCCGGGCCCTGGCCGTCGTGACCACTGGCGTTGCGGAAGAGGCACGGGGCCGTCACCAGACTGCCCCCACAGCGACTGCCGCCCTCGGGCGTGTTATGACCGCGGGACTGCTCATTGGCAGTATGATGAAAGAGGAGGAGCAGCTCTCTATTCAGTTCATGGGCAGCGGGCCTCTCCAAGGGGTGGTGATTGATGCGAATGCCAAAGGCGAAGTCCGTGGTTTTGTCTATCAACCCCGGGCGCACCTCCCCATAAAAAATGGCAAGTTGGATGTTGGCGGTGTTGTTGGAAAGGGAACCATGGCCGTGGTGCGACGGCAGCACTGGGATAAAGAGCCCTATCGTTCCGTGCTGCCGATCGTGTCGGGAGAAATTGGTCAGGATATTGCCAACTATCTACTGACCTCTGAACAAATACCTTCTGCGGTGAGCTTGGGGGTCTTTGTCCAGCCTGACGAGGTCGTCTCTGCTGCCGGTGGTTTCATCATCCAGGCCATGCCAGACGCGGAGGACGCGACGCTGGCTCGTATAGAAGAGGCGGTGGCCCAGGCGAGGCCGGTCAGCCAGATGGTGCGTGACGGGCTCGCTGCGGGGGATATCTTGAGGCAGGTGCTCGCGCATTTTTCGCTAACGCTCCTGGACGAAATACCGGTTCGCTTTGTGTGTCGCTGTTCGCGCGAACGCGTTCAGGGCATTATTGTTGCTCTGGGTGCGGAAGAAGTAGAAAGGCTGCTTGAGCAAGAGGGCCGGATCTCGGCTGCCTGTGAATTCTGCGCCGAGCAGTACGCCATTGGGTCAGAAGAGGCGCGGACGCTTGTGGCCGATGCACAAGGTTAACCGATCGGCTCTCCACGCTCTTCCGCGTCGTCACTCCCCGTCTTTGTGAGCAAACTGAAGAGAGCTTCAGGGACCCCAAGCATATTCGCCGGTACTGCCGCTGAAAGCAAATGTCCCTTTCGTGCAGGCCGCGTGCACACCCGTCACATCGACGGTGGTGGTGTTGTCCGTAACGGTGATGGTGACGCCGTCGCTTTCGACCTTATCCGTAGTGTTATAGGTCTGATCCGCCGCATACGCGGCCTCTTGGGTCGTGACGGTATTCCTTACGTCCGATTCAACCCGGGCGCAAAAAGCCTGGGCGCGATAAGAGGCGAATTGAGGAATAGCAATAGCCGCTAAAATGCCAATGATGGCGACAACAACGAGCAGTTCGATGAGCGTAACGCCTGCTGCGTTCTTTTTCAGTCGGCTGTACCTCCATGCGGCAGTCGTGAGTGGCTGGGGCGAGCCATCTCCGCTCTGACCCCTTTGTCGCCGTTTTCTTTTGCCTTGTATGTACATGGGGACACCTCACAATTCTTACGTTTAGCGTATGATGTTCTGAAAACGCCGGCCCAGTTCTCTGACGTAGT
>WTHD01000332.1 GCA_011523265.1 Candidatus Binatota bacterium | reverse complement strand
AAACAGGACATCCGGAAGATTGACCACCACCCCGCGCTCGGTCTCACGCGCCTCAAGATTGCGGCGCTTGAGTTCTTCTAGGAGTTGGCGGTTACGCGTTATCTCTTGGCGTTGCCGCTCAATTTGCTGCTGGTTCGCTGCAAGTTCAGTATCACGTTTCTGAAATCGATCACCGGCGACGGCACCGGTGACACCCCCCAGCGCTCCACCAATGGCAGCCCCGGCCCCCGGATTTCCAACCGCAGCGCCAATAATCGCGCCGGTGGCGGCCCCGAGACCCGCACCACCCAGCGTCGCCTTCTCTCGGGTCGACAAGGGCTGAGAACAGCCGACCACAAAGACCAGCATGAACATCAGCAGAGGAAAGACAGTCTTTCTCATAGCCAACACTTTCTCCGGTTTAGTATTCTTGCTGCCGTTTGAGTTCTTCGAGTTCCTGCCGCTGCTGCTCAAGCTCGCGCCGTTGCTGCTCAAGCTGAAGTTGCTGGTTCTGCTGCTGGGTTTCTTGATTTTGCATTTTGTCACCCACGACGGCACCGGTGACGCCTCCCAGCGCCCCACCAATGGCGGCCCCAGCCCCAGGACTCCCAACGACGGCACCGATAATTGCGCCAGTTGCGGCGCCGAGACCCGCGCCTCCCAGTGTGCTTTTCTCTCGGGTTGAGAGGGGTTGAGAGCAGGCGCTCACAAGAAACGCTGCCAGCACCAGGATACCACCCCATCGTATTCCGCTCTTCGTGTACATCTCAGACCTCCCAGACTACGATCTTCTCTCAGGCTTTCTCTGAATATCGGAACAAATCCTTACTTTTTCCACCTTAATCGGCCCCTGGTAGCGGGTCAATATCACGAGGGAGAGTCGCATGGGATTCGGCAGCATGATACCGAAACGCGATCCACCACACCCCATGCTAATGGATGGGGGGAAACCAATCGCTGAGCGGCAGTCAGGCCGACTCACGCTGCACACCAACCGTCAGATTCGCGCCATCAATCTCTACACTCTGGACCTGATCTCCACTTGGCTGGCAGTGCACCAGGGCGTGGGCTAGGGTCTCTTGTTGGATATAGGTTTTGTGTTGTGTAATGGCATCATGTAAGCGCCCATCCGCTTCATAGCTAACCGCAATGCGGTCTTCTACCTGATAGCCAGCTTCCTTGCGGAGCTGTTGGATACAATGCACAACCTCACGTGCCAACCCTTCCGCGATCAAGCCGTCGTTCAGTTCACACGGAAAATCAATAGAGATAAATCGATCAGAACGGACATCCGGCAACCCTTCACGCGCATGGCGTAGGATCTGAATCTCCTCGGGTTGGAAGGCGTCCCCATTGAGTTGAATCGAGTCTCCCGCTTCAAGTATGAGCATTTGGTCGATGGCCAGATCGGTAATCTGTTTGTGAATTCGACCAAAGGCCTTCCCAAAGCGAGGACCGAGGATCTGCGCGTTTGGCCTTGCGCTGAGTGCGACTTTTTCAGCTTCCGCCGTGCTGTACAGGATCTCTTTGACGTTCAATTCTTCCTGCATATAGCCTTCCAAGGGACGCAGTTCATCGAGAATCCCTTGCTGACGATGGAGGATCGTTAGCGTTTGGAGCGGGATGCGGACTTTGACCTTCCGTTCGTTCCGCAGGCTCCGCCCCAGTAGGATCACCCGCTGCATCCGGGTCACGGCATCCTCGAGCTGGGTGTCCACTTGGCTTTCATCGTAGTCGGGAAACGGTTCGAGATGCACACTCTCTTCCGCTCCAGACTCTTGGAGCGTGACCAGATTCGTATAAATGGCGTCCGCCAGAAACGGCGTAAACGGGGCCATGAGCTTGGAAAAGGTTAGCAGGACATCATACAGGGCCTGATAGGCAAACTGCTTGTCAGCCGCCTCTTTGTCTTCGGCGGTAAAATCGGCCTCACTCCAAAAACGGCGCCGGTTGAGGCGGACATACCAATTGGTCAGTTCGTTGAGAAAATCCAGCAGTGCGGGGACCACATTGTACAGCCGATACTGCTCCATCTCGGCACTGACCCGGCGAATCAGGGTTTGTTTACGCGAGAGAATCCAGCGATCCAAAATATTCGGCGATGTCGCCTCCAGTGCGCGTGACGGACGCCACTCGTCAACCAAGGCATACGTGACAAAGAATTTATAGGCGTTCCACCAGGGCAGGAGCAGGCGGCGGACCGTATCCCGTACACCGCGCTCACTAAAGCGGAGTTCCTCGGCCCGGACCAGGGGCGAGTTGATCAGATAGAGGCGCAGAGCATCGGCCCCATGCTCGGCCAGAATCTCTTCGGGTTCAGGATAGTTCTTGAGCCGCTTGCTCATCTTCTTGCCGTCTTCGGCCAGCACCATCCCGTTGACAACAACGTTGTGGAAAGCCGGCTTGTCAAACAACGCGGCAGAGACGACCACCAGGGTGTAAAACCAGCCTCGGGTCTGATCCAGCCCTTCGGCAATAAAATCTGCAGGAAACACCCGTGAGAAATGCTCTACGTTCTCAAACGGATAGTGAATTTGCGCGTAGGGCATCGAACCACTCTCAAACCAACAGTCGAACACCTGTGGCACCCGTCGCATGACACCGTCCCCGGTTGAGTCGGGGAATGTCAGGTCATCGACAAATTCACGATGGAGATCGTCTACCCGCGTTCCGGTCCGCTCGGCGAGTTCATTAACGCTGCCCAGACACACGACTTCGGAGCCGGTGTCATTTTTCCAGATCGGCAGCGGTGTCCCCCAGTACCGATTACGGCTAATCGCCCAGTCGCGTGCGTTCTCCAGCCAGTTGCCAAATCGCCCGTCTCGTAGATGAGCCGGGACCCAGGCCGTCAGCTGATTATTTTTCACCAGCCGCTCCCGAAGGGCTTCAACCCGCACAAACCAGGTCGTGACGGCCTTATAGATGAGTGGGGTCTCGCTCCGCCAACAGAAGGGATAACTGTGTTGGATCGTACCCTGGTGAACGAGTTGTTTTGCCTGTTTGAGCTGCTGGATGATTTTGGGGTCGGCTTCTTTGACGTGCAGGCCCACAAAATCCCTGACATCCGCAGTAAACCGACCGTCATCATCGACCGGGTTCACCAAGGGAATACCCGCCTGCTGGCAGGCATAAAAATCCTCTTCCCCAAAGGCCGGGGCCATATGGACGATGCCGGTCCCGTCTTCGGTGGTCACATGCTCGGACTCGATGACCCGAAAGGCGCCTGCCTCTTTTTGATCGACAAAATAGGGAAACAGCGGGACAAACGTCCGCCCGGCGAGGTCCTTGCCCTGATAGCGGGCCTCAATGGTGTAGCTGTCTTCCTTGGGGAAATAGGTCTTGAGCCGGGCCTCGGCCAGAATATAACTGACCTTATCTGCGTGGTCGTGGACTTTTACATAGTCGATGTCAGAGCCGACGGCTAAGGCCAGATTCGACGGCAGGGTCCAGGGGGTGGTAGTCCAGGCAATAAAAAAGACCTGCTCTTCGCCCTCGGCCGCAAAGCGCACCGTGATGGCCGGGTCTTGGACGTCTTTATAGTTCAGGTTGGCTTCAAAATTAGACAGCACGGTTCCCAGCCGGGTGGAAAATGGCAGGACTTTATAGCCTTCATAAACCAGGTCCTGGTCCCACATCTGCTGGAATACCCACCACACGGTCTCCATAAAGGAGGCATCCATGGTCCGATAGTCATTCCGAAAATCGACCCAGCGGCCCATCCGCCGCACCGTTTTTTCCCACTCCTGGGTGTAGCGCAGGACAATCTTCCGGCACTCATTGTTGAAATTGGCAATCCCGAATTTCTCGATCTCGGCTTTGCCGCTCACTCCGAGGGCCTGCTCGATTTCCATCTCGACCGGCAGACCATGACAGTCCCAGCCAAAGCGACGCTCCACATGCCGCCCGCGCATGGTCCAAAAACGGGGAATAATGTCTTTAATCGTCCCGGCCAACAAGTGTCCGTAGTGCGGCAGTCCAGTCGCAAAGGGCGGACCGTCGTAGAAAATAAAGGGCGGTTGCGCTTGGGTTTTGGTCAAGGTCTTCTGAAAAATATCGTTCTTATCCCACGCCTGTAGCACTGCAAGTTCGACCTCGGCCAGCTTCACGTTTTCCGCAACCGGTTTCATCTCGTTGTATTCCTCACCCGAACAGTAGAGCTGTGATCTAGGCTACCGATTGGGGTCTCATTTTGCTAGAGGGGACGGGCGGACTTGACCCTGTGTCACAGAAGGGCCATGAATAGACTATCAAGATCATGAGGAGAACGTGCGGATGGGTAAACGGATGATGGTCAACTTCGGCAAGGAGGGCTTTCCGCAGTACGAAGAGGTTGAGGAGGAAGGCATGGCAAAACCCTGCGCAATGGGTCTGCCGTGGGTGAATCCCGATACTGTCAGAACGCTGGAGTTGAGGCGGGTCCGGCGGACCGGCCCCAAAGGGGAAGCTCTGGAAGCTGCCGAAGCGCCACAAGAAGCAGCGTCCGAATCTCACCAATAAATCGGCTAGCCTCGGGAGAGACGCTTGGCCGTCCGCTTTGTCCGTTGAGTCCGTCGCTTCACAGGCTTCTGAGAAGCGATAGCGAAATCAGGGTCACCGTCCGGGTCTAACAAGGGATGCTCATGGCGACGCACCCCAAAAAAATAACAACAGGACTGGCTGTCAAGATTATTATCAAAGGTGCGCTGCTGCCCATCCTCAAAATTCACCCGCGCTAAACAGGTCCCACCTTCCAGGACCGAGGTCATTTCCTCGACAACCTTGCCCGTCCCCCATTCTTCATAGCGGCGATGGATCACATAATCTCCGACCCGGAGATATAAGCGGTGTCTGGCAGACATACGGCAGCCTCAGGGGCAAGTCGGATTGCTTTTGCAAGGGTTGTAGCTGAAAACACACAGCGATGGAAGCAAGCGAGGAAAAAGCGACAGCGAGGTCCACACCAACGATTCATGCCGAAAGTCTGCTATCCCGCAGAATAGAGGCCCTCCTCCGGTAGGGGGGACGGAAAGAGACATGCTGCACCCAGGTTGCAAGCGGCAGGCCACTTGTCCCGAACCGCTCTGCCAGAGCGGCTCGATTCCATAATATCCTGGAGTCCAGGGAAACCGTATCACTGCCTATCACAACGATATTACCACTCGATACCGAGCAGGCAGTCGTATATCGGAACGCTGCGGCAAACGTCCGGCGCGCGGCATCATATACAGGCGTAGAAGAGTGCAGGTTGGAAACGACCAGCCCGTGAGGCCCCAAGAGCGCACGGCATTCGGAGTAGAAGTCATAGGTCAGAAGGTGAGGAGCCACCCCTTCGGCTCGGTAGGCGTCCAGAATAATCAGATCGTACGTTGTCCCAGCCGCGAGTGTGCGTATATGCGACCTGCCATCGGCAATCACGGTGCGCTGACGCTCGTCCGGGAAAAACCCGAAGAAACGAGTGGCAAGGTCAACCACGAGGGGGTCAAGCTCAACGGTATCCAGTTGCGCGCTTTCAAAAGCATGGTGCAAGACCATTTGCAGCCGCCCACCCCCAAGGCCGATAAAAAGGATACGCCGAGGCTGAGGACACCACACCAAGGCCAACAACATTGCTTGGGTGTAAGGGGAGAGGAGGTCCAACGGAGAGAGCGGGTCGAGCCGAGATTGGACTTCTTCAACGCGACTCTGCTGATGTTGATAGCAGAGCAGGAACTGATTGCGTTTTCTCCTGACGACAATATGGTTGTAGACAGATCGTCGCTCGAAGAGGATACCCTGCGGGGAGTGACGGAGTGGGGCGAGGCGACGGGTGATGGCCGCCAGATTGCGTTCTTGCCAGGGAGACATGCCTGAGTGGGGTTTGGCTATTTGGGTTCAGGTCAGACTTCCCTTCCCTGAACTCCTCTCCTCTCCAACTCCTAACCCCCAATCCCTAGCCCCTACCTGCTCTGAGTTGCAATGGCCAGGCGACCGAGCCCTTCGGTGCGAGCAAGGTCCATGACCTGAACAACCCGATTATGGGTGACATCGCCGTCCGCCCGGATGACAAGCGTCACGTCCGCGCCTTGAAGCTTTTCGGCTTTAAAGCGGGCTTCGAGTTCCTCAATTGTGGTCGGCGTCTCACCTAAGAAGAGTTGGCCATCCTTCTTCAAGCTCACACTCAAGCGCTTTTTTTCGACCGGGGGTTTTGCGGACGCGGCCTTGGGCAGGCTCACATCAACTTGGCCTTCGCGTGTTTTCTGAAAGGTTGCCAGAAAACTGAAGGTGATGAAGAAGAAGATGAACATATTGATGACGATATCAGTCAGCGCCAAGGGCTCCATACTCGTCAAGACTTTGGCCTTACGTTTAAACTGCATGACGGGTTGGCTCCTGTAGCGACACGGCCTCCGGGAGGGCTTCTTGCGTGGTCGTCCCGGTCAGGGCATCAAGGAGTTCTTCGGTGCGCGTCTCGGTCAGACGGGTCAAACGCTGTATGCGCGAGGTCAGGTGGTTGTACAAAAGATAATAGGGGATGGCGACCGCCAGCCCTGCCGCCGTGGTCAACATGGCTTTATAAATACCGCCGGCCAGAACGCCAACGGTAATTTGGTCGCCCAGAGTCTCCCAACTCATAAAGGCTTCAACCAGGCCAATAATCGTACCCAAGAAGCCCAGCATGGGCGCGACCCCGACCACGCTTGCCAGGGCCGTCATATACGCCTCCAGCCCGGCCACCACCTCGCCTCCAAATCGTTCCAGGCGTCGAGTCAACTCCGTTCGCTCCTCAAGGCGATGCAGGAAGGCCGCCTCGAACAGCCGGCCGAGTGGCGTATTGTGCTCGCGGCAGACCTGGAGCGCCGCGTTCAGGGTGTCGTCTTGATCGAGATTCCCTCCAGACCCCTGAATGAGGAGATGCAGGCGCTCGCACAGCCGATTGAGCTGCGTTCGAAATCGCGCCAAGCCCCAAAACTTGGCAAGGACAATAGCCAGCGCGAAAATAGACAGGGCGATGATGAGATACATTATATTCCCGCCCTGGCCGATAAAATACAGAATTCCTGGAGAATCCACCTGTGTTGGCATAGCGCGGTATATGTAGCGGAGTTCCCCTCTGAGGGGAAGGGTAGCGTCCTGCGACTTCGCTCGGCTACGCTCAGGACGCTCAGAGACAGGGAAGAACGCGGCTGAGACCTTTCCTTTTTTTTATTCGACTGGTAAGCCGCAGAGAACTGCCGGGAGTAAATAGGCAATGGGAAGAATAGTCGCAACAGTGGACATCGAAAATTTCTCCGAATCCGGCTCATCCATGAAACTGGACGCCCCCCGTTGATACCGGGGCAAGCTACCTCGCCTTACCGTCACACTGGAAGAGCCGGTTCGGCGCAGTATACTGGGTAAAGGCTAAGAAGAGGAGAAAGAGCTCTCTCCGAGTCTCCTGCATAACCACATGATAAAGGATGTTGCCATGAGAAACCCCCTGAAAAAGCCTCGCTCAATCACGGCTGTGCTTCTCCGCTGGCGTTTTGTCTACCGCTCTTGTCTGATCGCACTCGGGGGCTGTGTTTTGTCTATCTTTCCAGAGTCCCTTCTTCAGGCTCAGCCTCAGAATGTGGAAGTCCAGGTCCGGCCATTAAACGCAATAGCCCCAGTGATCGCCGTCCCGCCGGGGAGAGGCTCCTCCGCTATGCGCAGGACCACGGACGATATGCGCAGAGCCGTGGACGACAGGTGGGAGCGCGCCCGGGACAGTGAAAACTTTGTGGTGGAAGTGAAGATCAACAATGGGACCGACCGCGCCTATCTGATCAAAGCCAATAGGGTCTCGTTACGCGCCGAGTCTGGCGAACGCGTGAGACCGCTGGAAGCAAGCGAGGACAGTCCGACCCCTGTCCTCACGGATCAGACTATTGCGCCCGGTGCGGAAGTCCGTGGCTATCTCTCTTTCCCGCCTGGCTCCTATACAGGCGCACGGGGTTTTCTCATTGAAGAGCGTACCCAGGCGAACGCGGGGTTTAGCATAGACTTTTAGGCTTGCCCGTGGCGCTATGCTCAGACTCTGCCTATTCCTGGCGAATTTCCGGGGGAACGAACGCGGTCACGGGCGGTGGGTCGCCCTGGTAGCGTTCGACTTGAACCAAAGTCGTGTGTGCACTGGGCCCCTGACCCAGCTTTGACGTGCCTTTGTCCAGAGTGAGCACATTGGGGTTGCCGTGTTTTTCCAATGATCCCGGCAACCCCGGTTCGAGCGGGTCATACCACGCTCCTGTGGGAAGCTGGACCACGCTCTTTTGGATATTGGCAGTAATGCGAACCCCTGCCAGACATTGCCCTCGGTCATTAAAGACCCGGACAATATCGCCCTCGCTCAGCCCTCGCGCTTGGGCATCGGCCGGATGGATCCACAGGGGTTCGCGTTCGGCGATTTTTGAACTGCGGCTGACCGATCCCTGGTCGAGTTGGCTGTGCAGACGGCCGACCGGCTGATTAGAAGTCAAGTGGAGGGGGTAGTGTACGGCTTTCTCACTCCCCAGCCATTCGACAGGTTCCATCCAGGTCGGGTGAGGCGGACAATCGTTGTAATGATAGGACGCAATCCGCTCTGACCATATCTCGATTTTCCCGGATGGCGTGTCGAGTGGATGGGCATCGGGATCGGTCCGAAAAGCGGACAGAAAAGGCTGGGGCTCGGACGGGAGCGGCAGTTCAAAATAACCGTCCGTCCAAAATTGCTCAAAGTCAGGCAAAGCAAAACCACGTTCCTGCGCGCGTTCACAGGAGAGCGCATAGAGATGGCGCAGCCAACCGGCTTCGTCCCGTCCTTCGGTAAATCCTTCTCGAAAGCCGAGACGTTCGGCCAGGTCTGCAAAAATATCATGATCGTTCCGTGCCCCGCCGACCGGCTCAATCGCCTGTCTATTGGCCACTACAAAGCCGTCGCGGGGCGTGCAGACCATGTCGTTGCGTTCGAGCGGGGTCGTGGCCGGGAAGATGATATCCGCGTGGCGCGCCATGGGTGTCCACCATGGCTCATGGACGATAACGGTTTCCGGCTTTTGCCAGGCCCGTAGCAGGCGATTCAAATCCTGATGGTGATGGAAGACGTTACCACCCACCC